>NZ_JBITPI010000037.1:0-41317 GCF_050467745.1 Paenibacillus sp. NRS-1781 | reverse complement strand
GGTTAATCAACAGACGTGATTCCATATAGCTTTATGAGACATAGTGAAACAAAATTGTGCCTGACTATATTTACATCGTTGCTGTATCGAGAAAATAGCTAAAAGGTAGATAAACAAAGGGATTTGAGAAAAATTGCTTTGTATCGTGGTTTCAATCGTACGTATCGGAGAAAAATGTTCAGAAAAGATTGATGCATCAAGGGATTATTGTATTTTTATAAATTAAATTGCGTGAAACTTAAAATCGGAATTTCCTTTATTCATCTATGTTTTTGAAAACACCACAGACGTATCGTCAATCGCAACAAGAATCGCGGAAAGGAAGAGTTATAATTGTCATTTTGATATTATCAATAAGAGTGTATTTATATATACCCTAATACAATTTGTCTCAAGCTCGAATCATATACGCAATTCCTTCACAGTCATTTCACCCACCGTCTTCTGTTCACCAGTTGAAGGAACAGTGTGTTCCTGTTCAACAAACTCCAAACGATCAACAGATTCGGGTAGAGAGAGCATTTCAAATATTTTACTAACTGGCAAATCGTACGACGTCGGATGGTTTCCAAATTGTTCGTAAGCCTGAATCATTCGTGTAGCTGTTTGAGGTACAATATCAATAGTCTTCAACCACTCATACCACTCACCATGCACCAAGTCATTCTCTTTCACATGCTTCAATCGTCGTCCAATCTCAAACACCGACTGTCCAGCTATTTGCTTGTAACTGTTGATCCCTTAAAATTAGTTCAAAGCAAAAAAACAACCCCGGAATAGTCCGGGGCAAAGTCTCTATTCTTTTGCAGCTTTAGGAAGAGTTATGTGTATAGAAAGTGATGGTTTATCATAATTCACTTTCGCACCTATTGATTCACTAATGAACCTAAGATCCACATATAAAATATCTTCACCCAAGAAAGGCGTTTGCGATAAAGAATATGATTTTCCATTTACATATGCTGTCTTATTATCTTGGCTTAATTTTATGACTGTCGAACCATCCTGACTGCTTGCAGTAACTGTTTTACTAGTATTATCCCAACTAACTTTCATATCATATTGCTCAAATATTTCACGAAAAGGAACCATCGCTACCCCTGAATAGGCTATAAGTGCATTAAAATCCAGTTTTTCATTATTAACATATATGTTAGCCCTTTGTGCTTCTCCGGCAGCGTAAATACTTGTTGAGAAAATAGAGGTGATTAAAAGAACAACCACCAAAAAAAACATATTCTTTTTCACAATACTCGCTCTCTTCTTATCACAAATTTTGATCAGCTATTATTGTAACTGTATTATTACCATCCCTTGTAATGGAAGCATGATCTGTAAGGGGAGCACTAAAAGCACTACTCGGAACCGCCACATCATTTACTTTTATACTTGAGTAAGTCCCCCTATTTCTACCTTTGTCACCTGTAGAAACAACGGTTGACAAAAGTTTCCATTGATCGACAGTACTAATATTAAGACTATTATCGGTTTCCATAATAGAAATTAAACTGGTGTTTGTTCCATCTGAACAACCAATATCCCTACATGTTGCTGTGCCGCTAATTTTCATTCTTGCTTTTCCATTGTTATTATACCATACGTACAAAACAACATCGGAATTAGATAAATAGGCATTAGCAGATTGTACATTTTGAATAGCCTGTAACAAAGCCAGAATGACTTTCCACTCCATTTCTTTTTACAACCATTGTTGGTTTCCAACCTTTTTCAAAAGAACCAGGGCCAACAGTAGAATCATAGACTAACCCCATATCTGCTTCATAAGCCCCCGAAGTGAAACCAGAATAGTTATATGCCCTGTCTCTTGGACAACTTGCGAATCAAGTGGAAGTCTTAACAAAGTAGATAGGTAGCTTCCATTTTTGACTATGTTCTGTCTACCTCCAATACCATCCCCAATATTATAAGCAGAAGTGGTGATTCGGTCGTTTTGACCTTCAGTTAAATATTTAACATCTGGCTTCTCAATAGTAAGTTCTGGAGCCTTATTGGGAACCTCTTCATATTTGTACACATAATCTTCACCTATAATAGTGTAGTCATAAATTGCATTATCATAAACACTTTCCGACACATTTTTATTCATACTTATCTTTTGGTTGCTAGCTCTGTCCTCTTCGATTCCCTTCTTAAAACGGTTTACAAGTTCATTAATTTTAGCACTAGATATGTCATCTGGTTTATGTATTACAATTTCCCTACCATTAGTCCCCTCCAAAGTTTTGTCTGCACTTTCTGCGCTTGCAATATGCCCAGCAAACGGAGAAAAAAATAAAGAAGTAGCGGCTAGAATTGGTAATACCATTTTCTTTTTCATTTTTGCTTCCTCCAAATAGAAAATTTTTGAAAATATTACACGAGATAATACTACCACTTTTTCCCTATTTGTAAACATAAAAATCTATTTAAAACATTAAATGCTAATTTGAGGATAAATAGACATATATACACACTTTATTTTTATTTAATCTTTCTTAATCGTTCTTTCTTTATTTGGGTTAATACAAAAAAGCAACCGACAATATATCAGTTGCTCATCTCTCAACGAAATACCTATTTGTCATATACCAAGCTTTCCCTTCCGCAGTATCAACCGTACCCTTTTTACTATCCAGAAACACAATCTCACCGCATTCTTTACATCCCCATTTACTCCTTTTGTATGCTGACTCTTCTATATAGGAAGCTCCACATTTACATTCTACTTGAATCAATGTCTTATGCTGACTGTATGCGTCTGCCAACTGTTCACTGGCCTTGCTTGCTGCTGTAGGTTGAATAGCTGTTATATGTTCCCTCTGCTCAGAAAATTCATTATGTACCTTAAAATCTGCTACAAGCTCAGGATTTAAACCAAAATGTTCTCTACCCACAGTAGTTACATATTTACTTCCTACACGATATGATTCTATCCAGTCCTGTATTTGTATGGTGGATAGATTGACAGTTCCTTTGATACCGCTGTTTAGTGTGTAAGTCATTGTGTGATGCTGATTTAGATTCATTTTTATATCATCCTCTTCAATATGCTAATAAGACGAAAGTTATTATTATATATTCTTCTATAATGTACTTTGTTGCTGTTTTATGTAAAATGAAATCACTCAAAGGGATATGATACAATAAAAAAAGAAAATAATGGGGGAGGTGTTGCTTGTGCCTTATAAGAAAGCAACGTTTTGGTTTTCAGTAATAAGCATTTTAATATGCTTGAATAGCTATTTGGGAAATGATGATAAAAATATCCTCCTTATTGGATTGAATCCACTTCTAAATTCTATTGTATATATGAGCCATTTCGACACTGGATTTTTGACTTTGATAGTGCAAAATTAGCAATCGACAGTGTAACTATTAAAGTTCAGTTTCCCGCCTATATCATCCATTTCACCTCTTTCTTTCTGACAGGACTAATCATTGATTTTCTAAGACGATTAGTTGGCCGGAAATTTAAGGGATCATAGCTCAGATTTCTACTGTCTACTTGACAATTGAGCACTTACTTTCCTTTTCTAACTTCCTCAATAATGATGTAAGTTACTCCTATAATTAAAGCTATTATGCTGAGTACAAGCAGAACATCATGTCCATTTAACCTATTCAATGCTATATACAATGGTGCATCTGCATAGTTTAATACACCACTTGTTACAATAAAATACCTAGATACATAGAGTATAGTTGCTATAAAACAAAATGAAACTCCTGCTGCTCTTCTGTTCATTAATTCAGCTCCTTTGATGGTATTGTAAAAATATCTATTTATGTTTAATTATACATCATTATCATTTTATCATCAATGAATATATAATATTGCTAACAAAAAAGCACCTATCCCTAGGCGCTTAGTTACATATTCAAGGGGTGACAATTTGACATCCCCCCGACCTATATACACATCCTCTCTTCCTTGGCCTTCTTCTTCATGCGTCGAATCATAGTCAGTTGCTTCCTAATCTCCACCCTTCTCTCAAGCTCTGTATCCTTCCCTGCTGCCTCTTTAACCAACTGCCTATACATTGGTCAAGCCAGTCCATGTCCGTGTTACACAGCCTTTCTGTTGGCTTGAACTAATGCTTTGAGGGTGATCCATTCATCATTCCACGTTTTCACGTACAGTCTTCCTTTAATTAACCGTCCCGATTTATACATATCATTTGCTCCTTTATTTTTGTATTATTTAATCAATGATTCAAACCTGATTCACCCTGACCCTACCCTTCCCATTAACCAGCCACCAAATAATTTTACATCAATAGATTAATCAGTGTTTTGAGTAATCTGTGACTAGAGATTTTTATATAACCTTGCCAAAATCTTGGCTAACGTTACTATCTCACCCTCAGGAAAATTTTCCTTACCCCTCATATATAGTTTCTGGATCGGCGTTATCAGCTATGTATTTAGCTTGTATATAGGTCTCTTTGTTACCAAAACCAGTTTGATCGGCTACAACATCATTACTTCGGGCAAAATTTTGTCCAATGTTGTTATCATTGTCTGTACGAGTTCCTTGACGTTCCTTTGCCTTCAATCTTTCCAATTGTTCAAGCTCTCTAGCCCATTCTAGGCGTTCAATTTTCTCCGATGTCGATGAATCTTCATGTTGCACCAAGCTATATAATTAGCTTCATACGCCAAAGTTGGCGGTTGCGACATCGCATCTCCCAATGTGGCATGTTTTGGCGAAACGTCAATTTGACGACTTGCAGCAAACCGTCCGATGTCGGATGATGTGGATACAAAAAAATCCAGTCACCGTCAATATGGGAGTAACTGGATGGTAAAATTAGTGTTTTATATGGAGGGATGGATAATCCATATACACCTGAGACGCTCTCAAGCTTGTTAAGGGTGCTATGTGGGGTGCTATGTGGGGTGCTATGTGGGATGCTTGAACAGTCAAACAGCCATTCTCCTCTGTTAATCATTCAATATTCTCATATCAAAAACAAACTATTTACACATCTAATTAAATATGATACTTTTAATTATTGCACACAGTAAAATAAAGAAAATATTAGGAGGCTGTTTATGGCACAAGGATCTGTAAAACTTGATAAGAAAACTGGATTGTATTATTACGTTGTAGACGTTGGGAAAAAAGGAGAACCCAGAAAACAGAAAAAGGAGCGAGGATTCAAAAAAAAGAAAGATGCTCAGGACGCATTGACCGACCTGTTGAATCAGGTGAACAAAGGTGACTACATCGAACCAAGCAAGATAAAGTTTACGGATTATATGTTGGATGTGTGGATAGTGGAGAAGGTACAAAATAAACTCATAACTAGGCTTACAGCTAAAAATTATCGATCTTGTATTGTTGCTCACATGGCTCCTTTCTTTAAAGATACAACGTTAGGAGAATTGAATTCTTCGGACATTAAAAAGTTTGTAAAGCATGTAAAGAGTAAGAAATTAGATGATGATGAAGGGTATGCAGACTCATATGTTCAACGCATATTTGATATTACGGCATATTCTCTAAACTACGCTATCAAAAGTGAATTAATAAGAGATAATCCAGCAAAAAAATTAGATAGACCAAGAAGAACAAAAAAGAAATTATCAATATGGAGTATCGAACAAATACAAAAGTTTTTGGGTTCCTTAAAAGATAACAAGCATTACATCATCTTCTTTCTAGCAATACACACTGGAATGCGACAGGGAGAAATTTTGGGCCTACCTTGGAGGAATATCGATTTCATAAATAAAAGAATTATGATCACCCAAACACTAGAGCATGATGGTAAAAGAATCAAACAAGGCGCAAAGACGACATCAGGCGTTCGCTCAATTGGTGTATCGGATGAAATAATAGAAGTGCTAAGGCAACGTCATGAGGTAGTCAACAATGACAAACTATTGGCTGGAGATATGTATGTAGACAACGACTTGGTATGCTGCACTAACTTGGGAAAGCCTATATTTCCTACAACTCTCACAAGGCTAATGCAACGAACTATAAAAGAATTGGAATTACCACATATTCGTTTTCATGATCTTAGACATACAGCAGCTTCACTAATGCTATCCATTGGTGTTCATCCAAAAGTTGTTTCAGAGATACTTGGACATAGTAGCGTATCCATCACACTAGACACTTATTCACATTTGTTAATGAATATGCAATCAGATGCAACACAAGGATTGAGCAGTTTGTTGAGTAAAAAAGAAGAAACTGAACCACTAGAAATTGAACAAGAATTGCGTGACCAGAAGTGTGACCAACCAGTTGAAGTTTAGAAAAAAGTGTAAGCAAAACCATTGATACATAAGGAATTTTTGAGTAGACTTCAAAAAAAGCAGCCATGTACGCTCCATGGCTGCTTTTTTGTAATCCCTTAGCGCTTAGAGCTGCTACGTACCTGACGCTTGCCATTACTGCGAGTATGACTGCGGGTATGACAGCAAGGATCAGAAGGGTCTTTTACAGTCACTGGGAATACGTGGTGTGGTACTGGGATAATGTGCGTTTGGTTAATAATTTCAATCGGATGAATAACAGGCACCACTTGTGGGAAAAATTGATGATTTACAAATTGGATCGGCGGGCACACGATCGGTTCGTTAGGGCAATGACTCATAATGTGCAACTCCTTTCGGTGAATTAGTACAGCATATTACGAAGGAGCTCCCTGTGATTGGATGATTACCCCCTATTGCAAATATCCTTATAAAATAGGCCTTCGTTCCATGATGACCGAGCGGTCAAACAGTTCTCCCAGCAAGCGGCATAACTTGCGCAATCCTGCTTCGAGTGTATCCTTGGCCGTGTATGAAAAGGAAATACGAATATGATTACTTTCCATACCACCTGCACGGATTCCACGCTCGCTCAGGTGAACTGCTAGTTATGGATGCTTCATTTATTCCATATTTTCTCCAATTGACTTTTTATCCGGACATCATTATTATCTTATAGTATAAGATAAAAGCTAGAAGGTGCTGTGACCATTGGATTATAAGACATTAGCGAAAGAACTGTTCGAGTATGTTGTCAAATCGCGCAAACCGGAATTAGAGGAACGAGGACACTTCTCACGTGGTGAAATGGGGATTCTCATCTGTCTGAATATCAATCAGGACGGGGTTACCTCGGGCCACTTGAGCGAATACTTGTCCGTCAGTACGGGACGAGTAGCAACGGCGCTGAAGAGCCTGGAGAAGAAAGGTATGGTTGTACGCCATACCGATGTCACCGACAAACGGAAGGTGATTGTATTCATTACGGATTCAGGCAAGCAATTTATGATTGACAAGTATAATGAAGGAATCGCATGGACCGAGAGCATTCTTCGCAAGCTGGACGAGCAGGATGCCAGAGAATTTATCCGACTCATTAAGCTTATTGTCTCTAAAAGTTGAATTCATATGTAAATTGCACCAAACACCTAAGATTTTCAGATAAAAGGAGAGCGACAGAATGCTGAAGATATTCAAATATCTCAAGAAAAATGAATGGATGCTCGTGCTTTTCAGCCTGGCTTTCATTGTTGTGCAGGTCTGGCTTGATCTGAAGCTGCCTGATTATATGGCGGAAATTACGACCAAGCTGCAAAAGGAAGGAACGCCTATGTCGGAACTGCTGATTCCCGGCAGTTACATGCTGTTGTGTGCCGTCGGCAGTATGATTGCATCTATTATTGTCGGCTATTTCGCGGCGAAGGTGGCGGCAGGTCTGGCGATGCGTCTGCGTGCGATGGTCTTTGATAAGACCTTATCCTTTTCGATGGAAGAGATGAATAGCTTTTCGACGGCAAGCCTCATCACTCGCACCACAAACGATGTTACCCAGATTCAAACGATCGTTGCGTTAGGACTCCAGGTGATCATCAAGGCACCAATTTTGGCCGTGTGGGCTATTGTGAAGATTGCGGATAAAAACTGGCAGTGGACCGCCTCTACAGGAGCGGCCGTGGCTGTTCTGATCCTGATGCTAAGTGTTATTGTTATTTTCGCTCTCCCCAGTTTCCAGCGAATCCAGCGTCTCACCGATAATCTGAACAGGGTAACACGTGAGCATTTGACCGGACTTCGAGTAGTGCGCGCTTATAATGCAGATCAGTATCAGGAGCAGAAGTTCGAACAGGCCAACGTCGAATTGACGAATACAAACCTGTTTGCGAACCGGTTAATGGCGATGATTGGCCCGGGTATGACCTTTATTATGTCGGGTCTGAGTGTCGCTATCTATTGGATCGGTGCTTACCTGATTAACGGGACGGCCGTGCCGGACCGCATTGCACTGTTCTCCAATATGGTCGTGTTCTCGTCTTATGCGATGCAAGTGGTCATGGCCTTTATGATGGTTAGTATGATTTTCTTCTTGCTGCCTCGCGCTTCGATTTCTGCCAAACGGATTATGGAGGTATTGAACACCAAATCCAGCATCATGAACGGGCATGAGACGGCCGGAGAAGAGGGCGTTATGGGTCAAGTTGAATTCCGTAAGGTCAGCTTCAAATATCCAGACGCGGAGGAGCCTGTGCTTCGCAACATTAGCTTTACGGCGAAACGAGGCGAGACGGTTGCCTTTATTGGCGCAACAGGCAGCGGAAAAACCAGCGTGATCAATCTGATTCCCCGTTTCTACGATGTGACCGAGGGAGAGGTGCTCGTGGATGGTGTGAATGTCAGAAACTATAAGCAGCAGACACTCCATAACAAAATTGGGTATGTCCCTCAGAGAGCCGTGCTTTTCAGCGGTACGGTGGCATCCAACGTTTCGTATGGCGATAACGGAAAAGAAGGAGCTTCGGAAAAACTCGTTAAAGCAGCCGTAGGAATTGCCCAAAGCACGGAGTTTGTCGAAAAAATGGACGGTCAGTATCAGGGACGGATTTCACAAGGTGGAGCGAACGTGTCCGGTGGTCAAAAGCAGCGTCTGTCCATTGCGCGTGCCATCTACCGTCAGCCGGAGATTTATATCTTCGATGATTCCTTTTCAGCACTGGACTACAAAACAGACCGGATTCTGCGCTCAGCTCTCAAAAAAGAAACTGACCATGCTACCACACTCATTGTTGCTCAGCGCATAGGCACCATTAAGGACGCTGACCAGATTATCGTACTGGACCAGGGTGAGGTTGTAGGGAACGGCACACATGAAGAGCTGATGGCGAACTGCAGCACCTATCAGGAAATCGCTTATTCGCAGCTTTCGAAGGAGGAACTCGTACATGGATAAGAATGAACACACCGTTGACAGCCAGCATATGAAAACGAAACAGCGAGGTCCCATGGGTGGAGGTCCTGCGGGGGGCATGGGTGCTGGTGAAAAAGCGAATGATTTTAAAAAGACCATCAGCCAGCTTTTATCCTACATCAAGGCCTATGTGCCCATGATTATACTCTCTATGGTGTTGGCTCTGGTCGGTTCCGCCTTCAACGTCATTGGTCCGGGTAAGCTCAGCGATATTGCCAACCTGATCCAGAAAGGAATCGTAGCAGGGGTTGATGTGAGTGCTGTCCAGAAAATTGTTCTTGTTTTGGTGCTTTTGTATGGTCTTGGTCTTATCTTTAACTATTTCCAAGGCTTCATTACGGCGACCGTGTCACAGCGTCTTACAAAGAAGATGCGAACAGAGCTCTCCAGAAAAATCAATCATATGCCTTTGAAGTATTTTGATGCTACGAGCTACGGTAATGTGCTCAGCCGTGTGACCAACGATGTCGATACCATCGGACAAACATTAAACAACAGTATCGGCACGCTTGTCAGCGCGCTGGCAACCTTCGTGGGCGCCTTGATTATGATGCTGTATACAAACTGGATCATGACCGTTACCGGGATTTTAGCTACGCTGATTGGTTTTTCCCTGATGACCGTGATTATGAAGCATTCACAGAAATATTTTGTAGCACAGCAAGCAGAGCTTGGCCAGATCAACGGTCATATCGAAGAAACCTATGCCGGTCATAACGTAGTCAAGGTATATAACGGAGAAAAAGCAGCCAAGAAAGAGTTCCATGGCATTAACAACCGCTTATATACAAATGCCTGGAAGTCCCAGTTCATGTCTGGCCTGATGATGCCGGTTATGATGTTCATCGGGAATTTTGGTTATGTAGCGGTCTGTGTCGTGGGCGCTTTGCTGGTGAACCAACATGCTATAACGATCGGAACTATTGTGGCCTTCATGGTATATATTCGTCTGTTTACACAGCCCTTGTCACAGTTGGCACAGGCCGCAACCAATCTGCAATCGGCGGCTGCCGCCAGTGAACGTGTATTCGAATTTCTAGGTGAAAAGGAATTGGCGGATGAGAGCAACAAGACCAAGAAGCTGAACAACGCCAAAGGGGATGTCGAATTCAAACATGTCCGTTTCGGTTATAACGAAGACCGTATGATTATCAGAGACTTCTCCATGAAAGCTGAAGCTGGCCAGAAAATTGCCATTGTTGGTCCGACAGGCGCCGGTAAGACGACACTCGTGAATTTGCTCATGCGATTCTATGAGCTGAACGGCGGGGAAATCTATATTGACGGAACCCCAATTAGCCAATTAACACGAGAGAATATTCACGACTTATTCTGTATGGTACTGCAGGATACCTGGCTGTTTGAAGGAACAATCCGTGAGAATATCGCCTTTTCCAAAGAGCATGTTACCCATGAACAGGTAGAAGCCGCATGTAAAGCGGTGGGGCTGCACAGCTTCCTTAAAACACTGCCACAGGGCTATGATACGGTGCTGGACGACAAAGCCAATCTCTCTGCCGGTCAAAAACAATTGATTACCATTGCAAGAGCCATGATTGAAGATGCGCCCATGCTTATTCTAGATGAGGCCACAAGCTCAGTCGATACGCGTACGGAATTGCTAATTCAACAAGCGATGGACCAGCTTACTGTAGGGAAAACCTCCTTTGTGATTGCCCACCGCCTCTCGACGATCAAGAACGCCGATATGATTCTGGTCATGAAGGACGGTGACATTATCGAAACGGGTAACCATGAGGAATTGCTGGCTAAAGGCGGCTTCTATGCCGATCTATACAACAGTCAGTTTGAAAATGCATCCTAAAAATAACCAGTCCCTGTTTGAATAAACAGGATAGTAGCCACTAATAGCATATCAAGGTAAAAGAGAGACGTGTCTGGATAATCGCTGCAAAGGGCGATCCAGACACGTTTTTGGTGTGCTCAAAAGCTGTCAAGCATTTCAAGCTTGCGCTGAATAATTGCAAGATTTACGTGAAAGTGATTTGAATGGTCGAATTTTTTCTTGGGATCAGGATTTTTCGGCTTTCCAATAGATCAATCAACTGTTATATTCAGACGTTTACTGTTATACTTCGTTATTGTTATAATACAATAAATTTCATAGTACAGTATAGAACACAGGAGATGATTGCATTGGAATACAAATTTTCAGGTATGGCTCGTACTCAGGGCTCGTCCATCGTTAGGGACATTTTGAAGCTGACACAGGGAACAGAAGTGTTATCCCTGGCAGGTGGTCTTCCGGCCGATGCCTTTTTTCCCATCGAAGCCGTTGCTCAAGCCTATGAGCGGGTATTCCGTCTCGGCGGTACTACCGCGCTTCAATATGGTCTAACCGATGGATTTATTCCTCTACGGGAACGCCTTACAACCATAATGGCATCCCAAGGCATCTCCGTCACCAGAGATAACATCATCATGACGACGGGCTCACAGCAGACTATCGATCTGGTTTCGCGTGTGCTGCTTGATCCGCAGAATACTGTATTGGTAGAGTCCCCTACTTATTTGGCAGCTCTTCAGGTGTTTAAGTCCTATGGTGCCAACATTGTAAGTGTAAATACAGACACCAACGGTATGCAATTAGATGATCTTGAAGCCAAGCTCAAGGAATATCAGCCTAAATTCGTGTATGTCATCCCAACTTTCTCCAACCCGGCGGGGAGTGTGTGGAGTATGGACCGCAGAGTAGGCGTTGTTGAGCTATGCCGTAAATACGGAACTTTGATTTTTGAGGATGATCCTTACGGACGTCTCAAATTTGACGAAAACCTTAACTTCCCTACCCTTTTATCCATTGACCAGCAGCAAGGTGGCGATAGTCATGTCATGTACACCTCTACGTTCTCCAAAACCGTTGCACCTGGTGTTCGTTCTGGATGGCTGGTTGCTGATCAAGCGATTGTCAATAAAGTCTCGAAGGCCAAACAATCTGCTGATCTGCACTCCAGCAGTATCGATCAACGTGCTTTAAATGAGCTCTTGGACTTTTTTGATTTGGATGGACATATTCGTACCGTATCCAGCGAATATCACTCTCGTATGTTACGCCTCACAACGCTGATGAAAGAACGTCAATGGGAAGGCATTACATGGAATGATGCACTTGGCGGCATGTTTATGTGGGTCACTTTACCCGAAGGCTTCCGTTCCGATCGCTTGCTGGAACTGGCCATTCAGGAAGGCGTCGCATTTGTGCCAGGACAAGTATTTTATGCTGATCTGAGCGGCAGTAACCATATGCGGATCAACTTTACGCATACCGATCCTTCACTGCTTCCTGAAGCGGTTAACCGTTTGGATCGAGCATTGAAGATGTATACAGAGGAAAGATTGGAAAAAAGCGTGCGCTGATGAAGGTTGGCAGGGCACCTACGCTGACTACTGCCTCATCCCCGGACGTTTTTACGATAGAGGGAATGAGTAGATAAAAAAAAGAATGAAATAGACCTAAGCATACATGTGCGCTGCGTAAAATACGGTATACAAAAAAGGTTCAAGCCTGATTCCCAAAGGAATATAGCTTGAACCTTTTTTGTAATTCATTACATACATTTGGATTCCAAGTAATAGTCATTTAAAAGGTTAACATCATACATTTTAAGGTGTTGCAGTGTGGAAAGTTTTCCGTAAGCCGGGTTCTGTGCTATTCGTGGTTCAGACGGGAACTACCCTCCCACTACAAGCGACAATCATCTATCTAGGCCGAATATTGCTATCCAGCTCCAGCGACCAACCTAGACACGCCTCGGGCTAAGGCTACTTCGCGAAGAAGCTGTGTCCCATTAGGTCTTGCTCCAGATGGGGTTTACCAGGAACGAAGTCACCAGCGTTCCTCGGGGTCTCTTACACCTCGGTTCCATCCTTGCCTGTGCCGCATGCGGCCATCGGCGGTCCATTTCTGTGGCACTATCCTTCAACTCGCGCTGACTGGACGTTATCCAGCATCCTGCCCTATGGAGCCCGGACTTTCCTCTCGCGGTTCACACCGCCAGCGATTGTCTGTTAAACTTTCCGAACAACATTACATAGTATACAGGGAACGCACGCTCGACACAACCCTGAAAATATTGTAAATTAGCAAGCTTCCTTTATTTGTTCAAATAAAACGGGTGTACCCTCTTTTGTAACGTATCATCTGCCACAAAATAAGTAGAGTGACCCACGTATAACGGAATATGAAGCTTATCTATATCTCTACCGCTAAAGGTACCTACAGCCTGAATCCATTCCGATTTCATTTTCCCATAAAAGTTAATTTTACAAAAAATGAAAAGGCTCTGTGTTCACCTGGGATACATGTACTTCCGTAGAGTATCGGGCTTCTCCCAACCGTTTGCGCATCCATTCTGCGGTTTTAGGCTTCATAATCTTCTCTGCGTTATGACCAGGGTCAATGATGGCAATGCCAGCCATAAGGGCATCCTGAGCCGTGTGATAGTCGATATCACCCGTAACTAAGACGTCAGCCCCTTTAAAAATCGACTTGTTTACATAGCGGCTGCCAGAGCCTCCGAGCACGGCTGCTTTTTTAATTGTACGGTCCAAGTCGCCCA
The DNA here is from genome assembly GCF_050467745.1 of Paenibacillus sp. NRS-1781. NCBI lineage: Bacteria > Bacillati > Bacillota > Bacilli > Caryophanales > Paenibacillaceae > Paenibacillus > Paenibacillus sp. NRS-1781. The sequence continues at coordinate 27,505 of NZ_JBITPI010000037.1, read as the reverse complement.
CTACACGTACATGCTCGACGTTGAAGCCTTCTTTCACATCATTGACAAACTCGCGTAACGTGCGGGCTTCCTTGAGCTTACCCACCCGTCCTAGGCCAAATGAGCGGCCCTGCAAATCCATATGGTACAGGTCATAGGCCACCTCTTCATAAGGATGAGCTTTGAGCATCGCCTGAACGACTTTGTTGCGCACACCCTGTGGCACTACCGTTTCTATGCGTACCTCTTCGCTGCGTTCCATTTTACCTGGCTCACCCAAAAACGGCTGTGTGCCTTCACCCGGCACGAAAGTTCCGTAGCCATCAATGTTAAAGCTGCAATGGCTGTAATTGCCGATATGTCCGGCTCCCGCATCCAGTACGGCATCCAACACCCGTTGATGATGTGTTTTCGGTACGAAAACGACAAGCTTGAACAATTGCTCCGTGTGGACATCCTCCAGCGTACCTTCACTTTGAATGCCCAATGCTTCCGCCATCCAGTCGTTCATACCATCCTCTGCTGTATCCAGATTCGTATGACTGATGTAGACCGCTATATCGTTCTTAATCAGCTTTTCATACAATTTGCCTGCAGGCTGATCCGTATTCAATGCTTTAAGTGGACGGAATATGATAGCATGATGGGCGATAATGAGGTCGGCCTTTACGCGGATCGCCTCTTCAACAACCTCATCATTGACATCCAGAGCTACCAGTATGTTTTTGATTTCCTTTTTCAGGCTGCCAAGCTGAAGCCCGATTCTGTCGTCCGGAACTGCCAAATATTTTGGAGCCAGCTGTTCCATATAGCTAATTACCGTTTGTCCTTTGGCAAACATGCAAGTACCTCCTCTAGCTGTTCAATTTGCTTGCGTAATTGTTCCTGCTTTTGCTGCGCCGATTCCTGCTCTGATCGCGCCAACTGCGCAAGCACATTTTGGAGCTTATGAATTTCCAAATTCCATTTACGGAAAAAGACTTCGTTGGGCTCTCTGACCAGCAACGGTCCAAGCTGTTCCAGCCAATTCTGCGTCAATACTAGCGAGCTACCGGTAAGGGCTAACGGTCGGTATAGCTTTTCCTGCTTCACAGGACTATCCAACACGGGTACAGCCGTCAATACTTCATATATCTTTCCGTCTTCTTCCATAATATGCTCGCCTGTCAATACCCATTGATGCTCAATCAGCCATCGGCGCAAAATATCCTCGCCTACGTTTGGCTGTAAAATAAGCCTCTTCACTGAATCCAACTTGTCTTTCCCCTGCTCCAAAATGGAAGCGATTAAGGCACCGCCCATACCAGCTATCGTAATAACATCAACCTCGTCGGCTGTAATAACGGCCAAGCCGTCGCCTTTTCTAACGGTTATGCGGTCAGTAAGACCTGCTTCGGCGACCTGCTTTTGAGCCGCTCGCAACGGCCCATCATTGACTTCGCCCGCCACAGCTTGCGTTACCCGACCACTGCGCACCGCAGCCACAGGCAAAAGTCCATGGTCAGAGCCAATATCCGCTAATCTGCTCCCGGAAGGAATTTGTTCCATAATATATTGTAATCGTTGAGAAAGCTTCATGACGTCACCCACGTAATCCATTTTTTTCGAGTCCAAAATAAAATTCCTACAACAATAGCCAACTTCAATAAGGCGTACAATACAACATCTCCCGGCGCTTGATGGCGCAGCACGATCATGTCTGCTTCAGGCATGAAAACCAGTGTCATTCCGATAGCAAAATAGACCGAAGCCAGCCGTGAAAAGCGACGATGTACCCACCAGCTTAACCATACCAGCAATGCTACATGTAAAATCCAAAATCCCTCCAGCATCACGTGAGAAGCCGTTGGCCAGTAGCGGCCTATAAGTACTGCGTACACCAAAAGCAGCGCAATAGAGCCACAGTAGTGAAGCAAGCTGATACGCAGGGTTAAGCCCACAAGACACCATACCAGTCCGCACAGACCGACCAGAACAAGAAACCAAAATTTAGACTCACCTTGGTGAAGCTGAATAATCCACACACCTGAACCCAGCATAATCACACTGCCCAAGGTACTCAGCATGGCGCTCATGCTCTGCTTTGAAGAACGCCAAACAGCGGCTACTCCATAGCAGCTCGCGATTACTGCACATGCCGAGAATATTTGCATTGCCAACGGAAAAGCGGTAAAATAAAAACCGATCAAACAAATGCAGGAAATAATGACAAAACCAAGAATCCAGACGATTCCATGTCCGTTTCGAAGATATGTAAGCAGACCAGTCCCAGTGCGACTTCGGCTCTGTGATGGATTTTCGTCCTCTCGATAAAGGTTAGACAAAAAATCACAATATTGCTCAGGGAGCAGCCGACTTCGCCGCCAATGCTCAATTTCATGTAACAGTATTGCCCGTTTTTTCTCCTGGTCCAAGCTTTTCCCCTCCACCAAGGCTGCCATGGGATAAAAAAAGACCTTCTGCGCGCTCCAAGCCGCAGAAGGTCCGCAATGTTACGCTTCTATTCGAGGAAATCCTTCAGTCGCTTACTGCGGCTTGGATGGCGCAGCTTACGCAGCGCTTTAGCCTCAATCTGACGAATACGTTCGCGTGTAACACCGAATACTTTACCCACTTCTTCAAGGGTTCTGGTTCTACCATCGTCCAAACCAAAACGGAGACGCAAGACGTTCTCTTCCCGTTCGGTCAACGTATCCAGCACATCCTCAAGCTGTTCCTTCAAAAGTTCATACGCAGCCGCATCCGCAGGCGCCAGCGCTTCCTGATCCTCAATGAAATCCCCCAAATGTGAATCATCTTCTTCACCAATTGGCGTTTCCAATGAAACCGGTTCTTGGGCAATTTTCATAATTTCCCGTACTTTCTCCACGCTCAGCTCCATCTCCGCAGCCACTTCTTCCGGCGTAGGTTCACGCCCCAGCTCTTGCAACAGTTGACGAGATACCCGAATCAACTTATTGATCGTTTCCACCATGTGCACAGGAATACGGATTGTTCTTGCCTGATCAGCTATAGCGCGCGTAATGGCCTGACGAATCCACCAGGTTGCATACGTACTGAATTTAAATCCTTTTTCGTAATCAAATTTTTCTACTGCCTTAATTAGACCCATGTTACCTTCCTGAATCAGATCCAGGAAAAGCATTCCACGACCAACATAACGCTTGGCAATACTTACAACCAGACGCAAATTCGCTTCTGCGAGTCGACGTTTGGCTTCTTCATCACCATTGTTGATCCGTTTCGCCAGCCCCACCTCATCATCAGCAGAAAGAAGCGGTACACGGCCGATTTCCTTCAAGTACATCCGGACCGGATCATTGATTTTAATACCGGGAGGCAGGCTCAGATCGTCATCGTAGTTAAAGTCATCCCCGTCGTTGTTTTCCGGGTCATCGTTTTGACGCAATCTGGTAACTTCTTCGTCGTTATCGTTTACAACCTCAATCCCCAAGTCACCCAGTTGCTCATAAAACTCATCCATTTGCTCGGGGTCTTGATCAAACGACGATAGTTTTTCCATGATATCTTTGTAGTTCAGAGAGGAACTTTTTTTACCCAACTCAATCAATTGATCCTTAACCTGATCCAGTGTCAGTTCCGTCTCCAGTTCAGTATGCTGATCATTCGCCATCTTTCGACTCCCTCCTCCCTAGAAACATCCGACCTCTGTGTGTTCATTGTCTCTCTAGGGCTATAATCTCACTTGCAATTTGTGCTGCACGCAAAAATTCACCTAAGCGCTCAGCGGCTCTCATCTCTTCCCTCTTCAAATCCAGTTGCTCCTGCAATGGAAATTTGCGCACCTGATGAATATAATCGTCCAAAATGTGCGGTGCCCATACGCCTGGAGCATCCATCATCATGATCGAGCTTACGTTTTTCTCCAGCCGATCATCTTGCAAGGATGAAATAAATCGGCTTGTATCTGGTAACTTTCCTTGTGCGTAATAGGCGTATAGATAAGCAGCAATTGCTGCATGATCCTCAATATTAAAGGCGTCCCCCAGATGCTGTTCTACATACTGTGCAGCTTCTAAATCCTGCATCATCCAGTGAAGCAATCTGCGTTCCGCCACATGGTAAGCCGGCAGCAAATTCGGTGTAACGACCTGCCCTTTTTTATGCCTACCATTATTCCACCGATTTTCGTTATTATCCCCAAAGTCCTGTTTTTTTTGCAGGGACTGTCGGAGTAAATTGCATTCTTGCTTTAAGGTTTCAAAATCCACCTTGACTTCGGCTGACACTTCGCGCAAATACACTTCCCGCTCGGTCGGGGATGACAGAGGTGCAATGACATTTAATGCTTCGCGGGAATACGCGATTCTTCCTTCTTCCTCTTGCAGTATATGGTTTTTTCTCAGATATATAAGCTTAAATTTCACCGTTGAAACGGCACTTTCGATAATTTGGCGCTGAAACCTTTCCCCGCCGTATTGCCGGATAAAATCATCCGGGTCCATACCGTCGCTGACCAGCGCTACTTTAACGTGAAGTCCCGCATTTTCCAACAACGGAAAATTCTTAAGCGCAGCAGCTTGTCCTGCCCGGTCACCATCATAGCAAATAATGACCTCGTCGCACAGTCCCTTTAACATCGTAGCATGATGCTCCGTCAAAGCTGTGCCCATAGCGGCCACCCCGTTCTGCACACCTGCTTCCCAAGCTGAGATAACATCGCCGTATCCTTCAAAAAGGACACTCTGACGAAGCTTGCGAATCGAAGTCTTGGCATGGTTGAGATTGTACAGTGTCCGGCTCTTGTTGAACAGTTTGGTTTCCGGTGAATTCAAATACTTGGGCTGTCCTTCACCAAGAATGCGGCCCGCAAAGGCAATTACTTTGCCATTTCGGTTCCAAATAGGAAACATAATGCGATCCCTGAACCGATCCACATACCCATCATCCTCATGTCGGGGAGAGATAAGCCCGCCCTTTTCCATCTCAACAGGATCGAAAGAACGCTTTTCCAGAAACTGGACAATCGTATCCCATCGGTTAGGTGCATAGCCAATTTGAAATTGATCAATGATCTTGTCAGTAAATCCCCGTGACCGCAAATACTCCATCGCCGGTTTGCCATGCTCCGTATTCTTAAGGAGAAAATGGTACATCTTAGATGTTAGCTCATACGCTTGCAACAACCTGTCCAACTCAGGATGCTGATGCGTTGACTCACGTCCCTGCCATTCGCCGAGAGGGATATGACTTTCTTCCGCCATTGTTCTGACAGCTTCGGGAAAGGATAGTCCTTCGATTTCCATCATAAATTTGATGGCATTGCCTCCCGCGCCGCAGCCGTAGCAGTAAAAAATCTGACGATCCGGTGTCACGGTGAATGAAGGGGTTTTTTCAGAATGAAAAGGACAGAGGCCTTTCATATACTTCCCCTGCTTGGTCAAATGCACATACTTGCTTACCGTATCTACGATATCATGATGCTGTAAAACCGATTCAATGATATCGTCCGGTATGTTGCCTTGTCCAGCACTCATGTTAACCACCTTCATCTCTTTAGCACGTAAATATAATTCGATACCGTTATTCATTCTCCTGCAAGAAGAGTAAAAGTTTTGTCAGTTTATGTTGAAAAACTTCACGATCCTCTGATGTAAACGGTTTAGGACCTTTTCCATAACGTCCTTTTTTCCTTTCCTTGGCAGAAGTATGACGGCGGTCAAGCATAAAATCAATCGAATCGTTTCGATACATCGTTCCGCGAAAGGACATAACCTCACAGCCTTTGGCCAAAGCAAGTGCCGCAAGACCGTAATCGTTGGTGGTTACAATATCCCCTCGACGGATATGATTAGCAATATAGAGATCAGCGCTTTGGTCGCTCCGGTCCACTTTTACGATGGTCACGCCTCCGCTGCCCTGAATAAGATGATCATATGAAGATACCATAATAACCTGAACCTGAAAACGGGAAGCTGTATCCGCAATTTCGCTTTTGACAGGACAAGCGTCTCCGTCAACAACGATCCGCACATCCGATAAACCTCCGGATATTCCCACAAGCATCCCCCATCTCCATCCGGATTCGAGTAAAATACGGAACGGCTGCAAGATCGCTCTTACACCGTTCCGTATATTTATACCCATTTTTTCAAGTTATTCATACTATTACAGCTGCGATTAACCCACAAGTTTGGAAAAATCGGCAAAACGCTTCAGTTCTCTATCAATGGCGGCCAGCAAAGCCAAACGGTTATTACGGATCGCATCATCCTCAGCCATAACCATTACGGAATCAAAGAACGCCGTCACCGCAGGAGTAATGGACGAAGCAAGTGCTAAAGCTCGCGTAGCATCGCCTTCCTGCAAGGCTGTATAATAAGATTCATAAACGCCGTACCATGTTTCATAGAGCGTTTTTTCGCCCTGTTCCGTAAATTCACCCGTATTAACTGATGCATGAACAGCTTTTGCAGCCAAATTGCCTACACGGTTAAACGACTCTACCGTTGCTTTAAAGGTATCTCCCGTTTGTACCGCATTCATCAGGGCTGCTCCGCGATCAACGACAGAAGCAACATCATCAAATCCGGCAGCAAGCACAGCGTCTACGACGTCATAACGAAGCGTCTCGGACAACAGTTTTTTCACCCGCAAACCAAAGAATTCATGTAACTCTTTACGAATTTCATCGGCAGAACGTTTCATATTTCCAAGGTTGTCGTGTACGTCAAGTGCAATATTGAACACATCAGACAAAGTTGCTGAAAGATTACGGTCCAGCAAAATTTGCACAATACCTGCGGCCTGGCGACGAAGCGCATAAGGGTCCTGTGAGCCTGTCGGAATAATACCGATGGAGAAACAGCCGGTGATCGTATCTATTTTGTCAGCAATACTCACAATAGCTCCAGCGTTCGTAGAAGGAACCGTTTCTCCGGCAAAACGCGGCTGATAATGCTCAAATACCGCTCTCGCCACTTCTTCCTTCTCTCCAGCCTTACGAGCATAATCCTCACCCATAACTCCTTGCAGTTCCGGGAATTCATATACCATTTGCGTTACCAGATCAAACTTACAAATATCTGCTGCCCGACTAACCGACTCCAGTGTATCCGGGGAAACCCGCAGCTTCTCAGCTAAAGCATCGGCAATACGACGAATCCGACGTACCTTGTCTCCAACCGATCCCAATTCCTCGTGGAAAACGATGCTTTCCAGCTTGGAGAGCGCATCCTTGATTTCCAGTCTCTGATCTTCTTCATAAAAGAATTTGGCATCAGATAGCCGTGCGCGCAATACTTTTTCGTTCCCTTTGGAAATAACATCCAGCGATTGACTTCCACCGTTACGTACAGTAACAAAGTATGGCAGCAGTTCTCCCGCACGATCCAGCACCGGGAAATAGCGTTGATGCTCACGCATGGAAGTAATCAGCACATCCTTCGGAATGTTGAGGAACGATGGATTAAAACCTCCAAACAGTACCGTCGGCGTTTCGACCAGATACAGCACTTCTTCCAGCAGATCATCCTTAACCGCGATCGTCCAGTCTTTTTCGGCTGCCAATGCTTCAATCTGCTTTACAATAATGGACTGGCGTTCCGCAATATCCACAATGACATGCTGTTTACGAAGCGCCTCAACATAGTCTGCCGGACTTTTCACAACGGTATTCTGCCCGAGAAAACGATGTCCTCTTGTCACATTCCCGGATTGTACCCCGGCAATTTCCAAGTTAACAATATCGTTACCAAACAAGGCGATCAACCAGCGGATTGGGCGAACAAACTTAAAGTCATAGCTGGCCCAACGCATAAATTTAGGGAAGGTCATGGCATGCAAAATATGCAATAAGCCTTCGGACAGCACTTCCGCTGTCGGTACACCTATACTGCTCTTGGTCGCGTAAATATACTCCACGCCTCCAAGCTCCTTGAATGTAAACTGTTCAGGATCAACACCTTGGCTACGGGCAAAGCCGAGAGCTGCCTTGCTCCAATTGCCGGCTTCATCAAGTGCGATTTTGCGGGAAGGACCCTTCACTTCTTCGTTAATATCCTCCTGCTTGTCGGCTACCGCCTTAACCAGCACCGTCAGACGACGAGGGGTAGCATAAGCTTCTACATCACCATGAGCAATACGTGAGCTGTCCAGCCATGCAGTCATACGCTCCTTCAACTGCTGAATCGCAGCAGGGATAAAACGGGCGGGCACTTCTTCCAAACCGATTTCAAACAGCAAATCCTTAGACATGTGCCGCACCTCCTTTCTTCAACAACGGGAAGCCCAGCTTCTCACGTTCCTCCAGATAAGTTGCAGCCACCTGACGGGCCAAATTCCGCACACGCATAATAAATCCGGTCCGTTCCGTTACACTGATTGCCCCGCGGGCATCCAGCAAGTTAAACGCATGAGAGCATTTCAGCACATAATCATAGGCTGGAAATACAAGGTGCTGCGCCATGGCTTTATTCGCTTCTTCTTCAAACATATTAAAAAGGGTGAATAGCATTTTGACATCAGATACTTCAAACGTATATTTAGAATGCTCAAATTCAGGCTGGTGAAAAACATCACCATACGTGATGCCGTTCACCCACTCCAGATCGAACACGTTCTCCTTGTCCTGAATGTAGGAAGCAAGACGCTCCATACCATACGTAATTTCAACCGCAACCGGACTGGCATCAATACCGCCCACTTGCTGAAAATACGTGAACTGGGTAATTTCCATACCATCCAGCCATACTTCCCAGCCTAATCCCCATGCTCCCAGCGTTGGCGCTTCCCAGTTATCTTCAACGAAGCGAATATCATGCTCCAGCGGATTAATACCAAGGCGGCTCAAGCTCTCCAGATACAACTCCTGAATGTTATCAGGGGATGGCTTCAAAACAACCTGAAACTGGTGATGCTGATACAGACGATTAGGGTTCTCTCCATAACGTCCATCTGCGGGGCGGCGGGACGGCTCGACATAAGCTACATTCCACGGCTCAGGTCCAATCGAACGCAAATACGTCATCGGGTTCATTGTTCCTGCCCCTTTTTCCGTGTCATACGGCTGTACAATAATACAGTTGTGCTCAGCCCAAAATTGTTGCAGTGTCAAAATCATCTGCTGAAAATTCATGGTACACACTTCCCTTCCAAATTACCTCAAATGGTGGTGATCATTCTTCGTAAAGCTTCTATGTACAGGGCCGCCAATTTCCAACAAGCATCGCCAGAGACAGCAAAAAGCCCCGCCTCTACGCCTGTACAGACGTAGGGACGAGAGCTGGCTCCCGCGGTTCCACCCTACTTGATTGCAGTCCTTCATCACCAACCAGACCGTAATCCTCTTTTCCGTGTCCAATCAGATGCTCCCGAGTGCCTTATTCACGAAGATTTCCCGCCAGGCTTGCACCATCCCCGACTCGCTTACTCTAGAGAATAAACTCCGCTACTTTCTCGTTCAATGCCTCTGCTCCCAAAGGAGATATATAGTAGAATATTACACGTTTTCAGCAGCATAGTCAAGGGAGCAAGAGGTTTCACATATCATACTTGTCGAGCTGATCCAGAAAATGACGGGATTTTAGCTTGACCTCCAGCTGCATATCCATGAACTGTCGCATGACATGTTTGATTTCCAGCTTGGTCGAGTCCTTCACATCAATGTTGCCGAGCCGGTTTAAATCCATTCTCGCAAACAAACGTAACAGCTTCAATGTACGCGGTGTGACACTCAATGCAGCCGGATCAAAATGCTTATAGCCTCGACACAAAACTCCACCCAGCCTTGGACTAATAAACATATCTTCATCAGCACACTCTTGTCCGCTGGAAATACAGGCATCAAGCTGGGGAGCATATCCGGCCGCCTGCAATATTTTAAATTCATAAATGCTCATGACGATCAGCGGATCTTTGCCGCTCTCCAACGCTTCCAGACATGCTTTAAGATGCTTAAACCAGAAGGTGCCCGTTTCTTCATCATGTAGTACCCGGTCGAGCAATTCACAGGCATATGAGGCGTAAGCGGCCTTGGTAATATCCTCGCGCAGTGTATGGTGGGATTGGATAATTTCACCAGCATTCAACGTGCCTAAGCCGGTATTTCGAAAAAAAACAAATTCACCATACGTAAACGGCTGCGTTAAAGCGGCATGACGGCTTTTGGGCTTCTTGGCCCCTCTGACCAGCACGCCTGTCTTACCACCGCTCTCGGTGCAAAGCGTAATAATTTTGTTCCCCTCACCGTAATCCATGCTGCGGATGACGATTCCTTCCACCCTGTAAAGCATGCCTCTTCCCCCAAACATTCGCGAAGAAGCCAGTGACTCGCGCTATTCACGGGCTTCTTCATGCTCGTCCGACTCTCCTTCATCCGTGTCTTGCTCCCATGTCACGGCGCTCTCCCTGTATAACAGATACGCACCGACATCCCCAGTCATCGCAAAATACTTCCACGAAAAATCTCGCAATCGTATTCATCCTTTCTTCGGAAATGACGTTTGCATCTCAAAATTAGAATGATGCGAAGAGAGGTGAAGTATGCGATGAAATAAATGGGTTGCTGTTAAAAAGGCTGCTACTGAGGCGCTGCTGAGACGCTCCGCTACAGCGTACATACAGTTACACAACCTTTTTTAAAAGCATTCATTTTTTCAGTGCTGGAAATGAGGGTATGGGAAGTACCAAGAGTTAAGCGCCGCACATTCGCGGCGCTTTTGAATACCGAAGACACTACACTTCTCATGTATCAGGTAAGGTTAGTCGGGACGGCTTTTTTGGTGCTTAAAAGACCAAACATATTTAGTTTCAACTTATTTGTTTTTAAGCGTCGCGGTGGAAGCCGAGGTCACGCAGTACACGATCCTGGTTACGCCAGTCTTTTTTGACCTTTACCCACAGTTCCAGGAAAATTTTGGAACCCAATAGGTTTTGGATATCTATGCGTGCCTGTTTGCCCACTTCCTTGAGCAGGGCTCCCTGCTTACCGATAATAATACCCTTCTGGGAATCCCGTTCCACAAAAATAACAGCCATAATATGCACTACGCCGTTGTCCTGTACCTTCATGTCTTCAATCATGACTGCAATTGAATGTGGTACTTCCTCACGAGTCATATGCAAAATCTTCTCCCGTACCAGCTCGGCAATAACAAATTGCTCTGGATGGTCGGTAATTTGGTCATCCGGGTAATACTGAGGGCCTTCAGGCAAGTATTTTTGTACCTGCTCCAGCAAACGGTTCACATTGTTGCCCATTTTAGCCGAGATCGGCACAATTTCTGCGAAGTCGTACAGCTTGCGATATTGCTCAATCAGGGGCAGCAGTGCTTCCGGCTCAATACGGTCAATTTTATTTAAAACAAGAATAACTGGCGTTTTTACCTGTTTCAGCTGCTCGGCAATAAAACGGTCGCCTCCGCCTAATCCTTCAGCGGCATCAATAAGAAAAAGTACAGCCTCAACCTCGCCCAACGTATTAAAGGCCGTCTGATTCATGTAGTCACCCAGTTTAGACTGACGCTTATGAATGCCCGGTGTATCCAAAAATACAATTTGTGTGTCCTCTGTAGTAAATACCCCGTGTATTTTGTTACGCGTGGTTTGGGGCTTGTCCGACATAATGGCGATTTTCTGGCCGATGACATGGTTCATCAGAGTTGATTTTCCTACATTGGGTCTGCCGACAATCGCAACAAAGCCTGATTTAAAGTGTTTCTTAGCCATTTCGTTTCCTCCAGCACTATTAAGCGCCTATTTTTTGGTTTTTGGGTTAGGTCTTTTCCATTAAAAAAGCTGACTAATCAGGGACAACAACGGCATGTAAAACACAAATATACCAATAATTACAGCAAAAACCGCTGCCAGGAGCACAGCTCCGGCGGCGGTGTCTTTAGCCGCTTTGGCCAGCGGATGGATATCAGGCGAGATTAAATCGATCGCTGCTTCAACAGCGGTATTGATCAGCTCGGCTACGATTACCATGGCAATCGCCATAGAGACAAATAACCAGTCGAGCCGGGAGATGCGCAGGCTTGAGCCTACTGCGATGACGAGAAACGCCATGACCACATGTATCCGCATATTTAATTGCGTGCGCAGAGCATACATCACGCCTTCTGCGGCATAACGAAAGGTCTTTCTCCAAGACTGCCGTCTCATTACCGTGTCAACCCCACTTGAGCCAGTACCGCCTCTTGCTTGCCCATCATTTCAGCCTCACTGGCTTCATCCTGATGATCATAGCCCAACAAATGCAAGAAGCCGTGAACAAACAAAAATCCGATTTCACGCTCAATGGAATGACCGTACTCCTCACTTTGAGCCTGAGCTGTCTGCACGGAAATAATAATATCCCCCAGCACATCCGGCACATCCTCCAGCGGTCCTTCGTCGTCCGGCTCATAGATGATTTCAAGCTCTTCATCCAGTGTTTCCTTCATGGCAAATGACAGCACATCGGTTGGACGGTCGATTCCCCGATAATCCCTGTTTAATTCATGAATTTGCTCATCATTCACGAAGGTGAGGGCCACCTCACCTTCCGTCACCCCTTCCACCTTGCCCGCTTCCTCCAATAGAGTGTTCAGCAAAGCAATCAAGGATTCATGGATTACCATATCGTTTTGTTCATTATTCCAAGCTAATTGAAGGCTCATGCCAACCGCTCCTTTTAATTCTAATGCTCCGCCACACTTCATGCACAAGCCTATGATGTTACGCTTTCCCGTTCTCAGGCTTTGGTCTTTCTTCGGGATACTCAATACGGGAATGGAAAGTTCCCATCACGGTTTCTTTAAGAGTTCGAGCAACAATATCAAGCTCCCGCATCGTTAGCTCACAATCGTTGAATTGGTGATCATCAAGACGACTTTTAATAATTTTTTCAATCATCGACTCCACCTGATCCACTGTTGGTTTCCGCAGGGAACGGACGGCTGCTTCCACACTATCAGCAATCCCGATTACAGCAGCCTCCTTAGACTGGGCTTTTGGCCCAGGATAGCGAAAATCATCCTCGGTAAAGTCCGGCTCTACGCCCTGTTCTTCCGCCTCACGCAGCGCCTTATGATAAAAATAGTGCAGAAATGTCGTTCCGTGATGCTGCTCGGCAATATCGCGAATCGGCTTGGGTAGCTTGTAATCCAATTGCATTTCCACACCATCACGGGCATGGGCAATAATGATGGACTTACTTAGCTTCGGCTCTATCGTATCATGCGGATTATCCATACCGTTCTGATTTTCAATGAAGTATGAAGGCCGCTTTGTTTTACCGATGTCATGATAATACGAACCGACACGGCACAACAAGCCGTTAGCACCTATAGCCTCCGCTGCTGCCTCTGACAGATTACCTACCATTACGCTGTGGTGATACGTACCCGGCGTCTCTGTAAGCAGCTTGCGCAGAAGCGGATGATTCGGGTTAGACAGCTCAACCAGCTTCAACGCTGACAAAATGCCAAAGGTAGACTCAAAAAATGGCATTAGACCAATAACAAGTACTGCTGTAATCAAACCGCCCGCAAAAGCAAAAGCTACCGCATAGAGCGTCGTCGTTTGAGTCCAGTTGCTTTGGTCGATCAGAGCCAGAGTGAAGACCGACACGGCGCCGAACAAGCATACCATAATCGCTCCTTTGAACAGCGTTGAACGCTGACTGGCTCGATGCGTCGAGAAAATCGACGCAAGACAAACCACAAGGGCAAAAAATCCGAAGTTAAAATCAAAAATTTGTCCTTGTCGGACATTCAAAATGACACTTGCCAATATACTGAATATAACGGCACAAACGAAGGCCAGCGACATATCGAGTAACAACGTTACGAGCATGGCTCCAAGCGCGATCGGCGCCAGATAGCCGAGATAAGACCGTTCACTGTCCTGCAATATGGCGGTTAACATCATTGCGCCTACCGTGATCACAAAAATCAACACCAGCATGAGCAACTGTGCATTGTTATACTTGAAACGGCGTGTTCGTGATTGGAACTGGCGAATATACATAAACAGTCCCAAGGCCAGCATCGCAGACAGCATCAACAGGCCAAATTGCGGCCAATAGTTGATCTTATCCTTTAGAAGCTCGTTTTCATCCAGTAAAGTGTAGATTTCCTGGGTAATAATCTCGCCTTTCTTGACGAGCACTTCACCCTGTTTGATGTAGACTGTCGGTGTATCTTCACGGGCCTGTACCCTAGCGTCCTTCGTAGCTGTATCATCATAAAACTTGTTGGCCGTAATCACAAGCCTTGCAAGCTCCTGAACGACTTCACGAGAGGTGCGCTTGGTAAGCGTACTCGTACTGACCCGCTCGGCCACCTTGGCCCGGGCTGTTTGTGCATCTGTAATCTGATCGTTCATCAATCCGGTCACGATTTCACGAGCAACCGGCCGCATCTCTGCAATATCCTCAGACGTGAGACGCGGAATTTTGATAAAGGTTTCCTCCGGAATGCGGTAAGTTTGCTCTTTTGTTTTTTTCAGCACTTCGTCCAATAGCTTTTCCGGATAGGCATCGGCATTACGGCTATTGTTCACAAAATTTTGCACAAATTCCCGCGCACGCTGAGGAATCTCGTCTTTGTAAATGGAAATTTTATCAGATCTGGAAACCTGGTCATCCTGATTGAGTCGTTCAATTCGGTCCAAAATACCAGTAATCAGGTTATCGTTGCGAATCGGTACAATCGTATACATGGGCTGTACCCGTTCGGCAGACTCTTCCTGAGCCTTTAACGTCGCTTTGCTGTTGGGAAGTTGCATCGGAGCAACAATTTCCTTTTCACTTGGCTGGTTTACCCGAATGTCATAGCGCTCGGGAAGCAGCTTTGAGGCTAAACCGATGTAAAAAAGAACCACTAAAAATAAAAACAGAAGATAGCGTGTTGCCACGCTATACTTCCATCCGCTCATTCTATGCTGGAACGTTTTGCCCTTAGACAATTCCTTCGAGGTCATCTGAAACAATCCCTCTCCATCATCTTTTTCAAGACAGCTACGCTGCTTATTTTCATACTTCTGATAGCTTCACATCCGTGATATGAAGGCTTATCCCTGATTTTCGGCAACCTGGTCGTAAGCCACGATGATTTTCTGAACCAGGGAGTGACGGACAACATCCTCTTGTGCAAAATGTACGAAGCCTATTTCCTCAATTCCCTGTAAAATCGCATTTGCTTCAATCAGACCGGATTTTTTGCCACGAGGCAAATCAATTTGCGTAACATCACCAGTGATGACCATTTTGGAGCCAAAGCCAAGTCGGGTCAAAAACATTTTCATTTGCTCCGGCGTGGTGTTTTGCGCTTCATCCAAAATAATGAACGAATCATCCAGCGTACGTCCCCGCATATAGGCCAGCGGCGCGATTTCAATCAACCCGCGCTCCAGTGCCTTTGCTGTCTGCTCCGGTCCCATAACATCGTACAACGCATCATACAACGGGCGCAGATACGGATCAACCTTTTCCTGCAAATCCCCTGGCAAAAAGCCTAGATTCTCGCCTGCTTCCACCGCAGGACGGGTTAATACAATACGCTTGACCGAACCTTCCTTCAGGGCTGCTACGGCCAGTACCACGGCCAAATACGTTTTTCCCGTACCCGCCGGGCCAATTCCAAATACGATATCACGTTTTTTTATCGTGGTTACATAGTGCTTTTGTCCAATTGTTTTGACACGGATCGGCTTGCCTCGGAAGGTGGTCGTGATTTCTCCCTTGAACAGATCAAGCAATTGATCGGCGCGTAAATCTTTTGCCAACTCAATCGCATAATGGACGTCTCTTTCGGTCAGGATATATCCATTACGAATTAACTGAAGTAGTACATCGAATAATTGTTCGAGTACTTCCACCTCATGGGCGTTGCCAAAAATATTGATTTCCGCCTCACGGGAATCCATTTTTGCAGGAACAGCCGCTTCAATCAATTTTAAAAAGGAATCCTGCGGGCCGAACAGCGCCTGTCCTTCTCCCGCATTGTTCAATGCAATTTGTATGCTGCGTTGTTGTTCTGCCAAATAGCCTCATTCTCCTTGGTTATGAACTAGCGGAAGTTCTTCCGCAATATTCTGTTCCACTTCAAAAAGCACTTTCATATAAACTTTACCATTCTCTCTCTTCTCATGCAAAATTTTTTGGCTCATTATTTTCGTTCCTCTACCGTATTTGGCTAAAATATCGGCTCGCGCCCCTTCTATTCCCCTATTTTGGGCTTCCGTTTCTGTAAGCTTATCCTCATGTATCTTTGTCTCCCTCACGTTTTCGGTCATCCAACCGACTGGAAGACGGAAGGAGCGCCACATCAGCGGGTCATGCTCAACTGTGGTTTTATGCGTGGAAAAAGGGATTTTTCCATATCCCCATAGCTGCACCGCGCGGTTGCCCAGCACCAGATACAGGCGTTCGTGATGGTTTCCAGTATATGTGCTGCTGCGTCGCACCGTCGGACTGCTGATTTCGTACTCATGCCACACGAGGCCCTTAATCTCCCCCTTGGCTACAACCTGCTGCTGATTCTCCTCATCTCCGAGCGTTCCCGAGATAAGAATGGCTCCTTTTTTGACACGTGTATTTTTATGCACGACAGGTCGACCCTGCTCGGCAAAAATTTCAGTGACTACCGCATCTGCCTTGCTGATGAGATGACGTGGATTGTAGAGCGGCTCAGGAGTTGGCTGTGAGGCCTCAACGACCTGAATCGTCACCGAGGTGCCCTGTTTCTCCACACCGATCCAGGACGCCTCAGGGAGCTTCTGCATGAGCGCACGCGAAAGCTTGTCCTGACTGGAAACACGGAAGCTCCATTGAAAAGGATATAGCCCCTCCTGACGGGCAGCCTTAAGTACAGCTTCCGTTGAGAGCTTGTCATTTCCCTTGACTTCAACGTCCCAGATGAGCGAAGACATCAGGAACAGGCCTACCCAGAATACAGCAAGTCCAACCAGGAAAAATTTGCGTTTTGCAAGCCGCGCAACAGTAAAGGGAATTCCCTGTCGCTTCAAAATATGCATTTTGCAGCCTGTCCTTCTCAAAAGCGGACGCAACAGGAAGACGTGCGGGAGCAGAAGGTTCATTTCTGCATGTTTTGTACCCATCGGCCGCACGTTCCAAACAGGTATTTGATGCTCAGTGAGCAGATTAATGAAAGCTTCCACGCTCTCGCCCTTGACAGCAAGGGTAACCGTGCCACGCAACTTTGTTAAAGCGGGATGTTTCATGAGCCCTCCTCCGTTCCTTCCAATTGGATATCCGTAATGTGTCCTTCCACACTTACCTGCTCAGGCACAATAGACGTAATGACAAGCCCATGCCCCATCACCCGCAGCCTGCCCTGCGCAAGCGCAAGTACAAGCCGATCTGGCGTGAAGTCCACGACGCCCCGGTGATTCTCCACATAAAGCTGGCGGCTGCCAATGAGAGTTAACCTCGGCAGGTCAAATAGAATGTCCTGCGGAAGTTCCAGCGTCTCACTGGCCCACTTTCGCAGTTTGCGGCTCATCCGGCTCATACGAGGGAATCTCCTTTCCTGTCATAAAAACAATTGTTACCCAACGGCTAATCATTGCTTTTATGGCAGCTACGCTGCTGATTTTCATTTTCTGTTATGTTCATCCAGTAGATCATAATCTTAGTCATTTTCATGGCAACTACGATGCTTTTTTATAAATTGCCGATGCCGCTTAGATATGGGCGTCGTTACAGCAGCGCCACAGATATCTGTACTGTACACTTTATGATCCAGCCGCCATATTTATGAAACGAAACTAACAATTCATCGTAGCCCTGATTTTGCATAGCAAGAGTCTGGATGCTTAAGTGCTTTTTCACCCCGCGTTGCAGCAAGCAGCTGATCAATGCTCTTTTTTCTGAACAAGCAAAATTCATCATTAAGGTAGACATAATGACAGGATTTCAGCTTACAAAAAAATGTGATAAACCCTTGCTATTACAGGGTTCATCACATCTTATATCAGGTTAAAAGAGGATCTATCGCTAAACTGATTTTTATTCTGAACTAGCCTATGTATTAGCACAAAAAATAGTCCGCACCAGCTAGAGCCGGGGCAGACTAAACCATTCATGCAAACTGCTTAAATAAAACGATACCAACTCATGTCTTTTTAACGTCTTCCTCCACCCATATAACGCTTGGAACGCGGTGGACCCAATATTTCTGCCCAGATCACGCCTCTCCGCAGGTCAGCCGCAGTTACTGTACTACGCTCCTGCGAAGCCCCCTCTGAGGCATCTGTAATCTCTCCTGACTCCCTTGCATTGGATATGCGGTCGAGACGGGCTAAAACCGATCTACGCTCTTCTTCCATGACCCGGATTCGATCCTCCAGAGTCGGACCGTTATCGAGGGAATCCCGATCCGTCTGCCGCTCTGTTTCCGTCCAATTATTCATTGGTTCATCCATATGCCGAGCTTCCACAACTACACGCCGTTCATCAGGAAACTGACGCTGCAATTCTCCGACAGTATCCTGTCTTTGCGGCTGGCGCTGCTCCTGCCTGTGTTCCGTAGAGAAAGGTCCCGAGGGTGACGAAGGTCCGCGAGAGCCGTGGTCGCCACCAAACGTAGGCATACCCTTTCCCGGCGGCGCTTTTCTCTCTGTGCTTTTCATGCTTTTGCCCAAAAAAGACACCAACGCAAAGCCGATCACAATCAGGATATACAAATGCTCAAAAATCCAGCTGATAAAGTTCATAACTCACCGCCTTGCTGCCGCAATTTAACGGCTATATCCTATGGTTAGTCCCGGTTTTTGTTGTCATTTCCCGAGTTTTCATTCGGTTTCCCCAAAGAGCCACGCATTTGCGTATCTGCCTCAATGTTTTTCAAATTCATATAGTCCATAACGCCAAGCTTTCCGCCACGCAGCGCCTCAGCCATTGCCAGCGGAACTTCGGATTCGGATTGAACCACACGCGCTCTCATCTCTACGACGCGCGCCTTCATTTCCTGCTCCTGCGCCACCGCCATTGCACGCCGTTCTTCCGCTTTCGCCTGCGCAATCCGTTTATCAGCTTCCGCCTGCTCGGTCTGCAGGAAGGCGCCAATGTTTTTACCTACATCAATGTCTGCAATATCAATAGACAAGATTTCAAACGCCGTCCCAGCATCCAAACCTTTGGATAGTACCGTTCTCGAAATGGAATCCGGGTTCTCCAGCACGTCCTTATGCGAATTACTGGAGCCGACAGTCGTAACGATCCCTTCACCGACCCGCGCAATAATCGTTTCTTCTCCGGCACCCCCGACGAGTCGATCAATGTTGGCACGCACTGTAACACGAGCCTTAACCTTCACTTCGATACCATCCTTGGCTACCGCAGCGACAGTAGGTGTCTCGATGACACGCGGATTAACGCTCATCTGGACCGCTTGCAGAACATCCCGACCCGCAAGGTCAATCGCAGCTGCGCGTTCAAATTCGAGCGGAATGTTGGCCCGCTGCGCAGCAATCAGCGCATTGATCACTCGGTCTACATTACCACCCGCCAGAAAATGACTTTCCAGTTGGTTGATATTTAAGCCCAGACCAGCCTTGGTTGCCTTAATCAGCGGATTCACAATCCGGCTTGGCGTTACACGACGTAACCGCATAGCTACCAGTGTAATGATGCTAATCCGCACCCCTGACGCCAACGCTGAAATCCACAGCATCACCGGGAAAAAACTGAAAAATACACTTAACACAATAATCACTACAACGGCAATCAGCAAAACGCTGACAATACCCGATTCGAACACTCGCATCATCCTCCATTAATCTAATTCTTCGTTTGTTTTCGCGTTTTAGACGCTGGTGTCCGTCTTGACCACAATGCGTCCACCTTCTACTTTGGATACGATAATGGGCATATCCGTAGCGATAAACTCGCCGTTCGTCACGACGTCCACACGTTCGTCAGCGATAAGCACGGTTCCTGCTGGACGAAGCGGTGTCAGACTCACACCTCTTTGTCCCAATAGCAATTCCCGATTCACTACTGAAGAAAAGCCTTGGTCAGCCGTCAAACTTTCTTTAAGTATAAAACGGTTCCATATTCCCCGATCCTTGAAAGCAATCCCTATGATCGCCACCACAGCAACGGCAGCAGCAAAGGCTATACCCAATGATATAAAAGCATGCTGCATGTTGTAGGCCGCGCGAACAACTCCGGCCACAAGACTGATGGAACCCAAAATACCCAGAATGCCAAAGCTTGGAATGAACATTTCAAGTATAAGCAAAGCCAGACCGATGATAAACAACAGCCACGTCTCGGAGCCTGCAAAGCCAGCAATATAATTGCCGAAAAAGTACAAACCAAATCCGAGCACACCTAAAATTCCCGGCACTCCAAAGCCCGGTACGAGTAGTTCAATGACAACACCTGCGATACCGATAAATAAAAGCAATGTCTGTACAATCGGGTTGGTCAATATCTCGGCTGCTTTTTCAGCCCATGTTCGCTCCACGTGAAATACATCATCCGTGCTATAGCCCATCCACTGGATAACTTCTTGTTCTGAAGATGCGATGTGATCCGCATAGCCCAGTTTAAGCGCTTCCTCGCTGGTTAAAGAAATGATCTGTCCTTTTTCTTTATTAAAGTTCAGCTCCGGTATAGCTACAGTAATTTTGGAGTCTACCATACCTCTCGCAATATCCGGGTTACGTCCGCCGGATTCTGCAGCAGATGCCATGCTGCTCTTCCACCAAGCCACCGTTTTTGGGTCAGTGATAGCTTGCCCTTTGCCGTCCACCAGTGCTGCTGCTCCAATGATGCTGCCCGGCTTCATAACAATTTTGTTTGCGCTTAACGCAATATAGCTCCCCGCAGAGGCCGCTTCGCCTCTTACATAGGCAACCGTCGGAATCGTACTGTCCTTAATCAGCTTGCCCAGCTTTTCCGCCGTATCTACACGTCCGCCTGGCGTATTAACATCCAGCACAATGAGGCCCGCTTTGGACTCCGCCGCTTCTGCAAAGCCGCGTTCCATAAAGCTGCCCAGTCCCTGTTCAATTTCCTGATCCACCGGTATAACAAACACAGCACCGCCTTTCACAGCGGCCGCCGCTGATCCCGAATGAAATAATGGCAACAGCAAAACAGATATCATGATCCACATGCTCCAAAAGATCATTTTGCGGCTGGAGTGGTGATGTTCTCTATGCATTACTCTCCCCCCTTTCGATCTTTCTATGTTATAGCATATCAAATTTTGTCAGGTAAACCATACAATTTTCAGGATTTATTGTGAAATTCTTGAGTATGCTGCTATCCTGATGGCTGTCATGTACTTTACGCACCCGATGGACATCACGTTTCAAATGATTATAGATAACGCTTACAAAAAAAGAACTATTTATAATAACAGCAGCCTAAAACCAGCGCAGCACCCTCTGTAAACAGAGGGTGCTGCGCTTTCCTGTTTGTCGCAGGTTTATTGCAGAAATTGCTGAACCGCTTGGTTCACGAGCTTACCGTCAGCGCGGCCTTTTACCTTAGGCATCAAGGCCGTCATTACTTTCCCCATCTCGGCTTTCGAAGAAGCACCGGTTTCCTGGATGGTCTGCTGTACAATAACTTTAATTTCTTCTTCAGAAAGTTGTTCGGGAAGGTACTGAGCGATGATCTCTATTTCTGCTTTAGTGCTTGTCGCAAGTTCATCACGACCGGCTTTTTCGAATTCATGGAGGGCATCTTTTCGCTGTTTGATCTCACGACTCAGAATATCAAGCACTTCGTTGTCGTCCAAATCCCGTTTCAAATCTATTTCAAGATTTTTAATCGTAGAACGAACCATTCGAATGGTGGAGAGTTTGAACTTGTCCTTACTCTTCATTGCTTGCTTCATATCTTCGTTCAATCGTTCGCTCAAATTCATGATTGCTTAGATCCTCCTAGAACTTTCTCTTACGAGCAGCCTCGGACTTTTTCTTGCGCTTTACGCTTGGCTTTTCATAATGCTTGCGTTTCTTCACCTCAGCCAATACGCCATCCTTAGCAATGGAACGTTTAAAGCGACGAAGTGCAGCATCAATTGTCTCGTTTTTGCGAACTTTAGTTTCAGACACCAGTTTTCCCTCCCTCCGACCAGACCGTCCAAGAGCAATAACACGGTTCATCAAATTTTATTATAGGTGAAACGGAAACCGGGTGTCAACCTATAAGAAAAAATGAATAAATAAAGGATACATATTTCTCCATTACGTCCGTATTACTGAAAGACAAGCACTGTCATTTTTAAGAATGTGAGTCCGAAATACCCGTCAAGGCACCCAATGGGGCACCGCCCAACAGATGATAATGCAGATGTCCAACCGCTTGCCCGCTATCCGGACCGCAGTTGTTAATCAACCGGTAACCCGATTCAGCGATACCCAGTTTTTTCGCCACCTCAACCGCAACACGATGAATCTCCGCAATCAGAGGAAGATCCTCTTCCGTCACAGCATTCATTGAAGGAATATATTTCTTCGGAATAATGAGCACATGTACTGGCGCCGCAGGCTGGATGTCATGAAATGCAAGCACATTGTCGGTTTCCAGCACTTTTTTGCTGGGGATGGTTCCATCCACAATTTTCAAAAACAAATCGTCCATTCAAAACCCTCCTTTGGCAGTGAGCCGATCATCAGATTCGAAAGTACAGAACCTTTGCTATCGGCATTCAAAGTTATGTATTTCCCACAACCGAATTAAACATATACAGTTATGGTTTGTTATACCTATGTTTCTATATGTATCATAACGGAAAAAGGGGCTTAATACCAGTTCCCTCTTCCCGCTTCTTCTATAATAGCTTTCACCCCTTCATCAATTTGATCTGGCTGAGCACGCGAAATACTGATGCGTAAAAACTTTTCGTGTTCCTTGTAATCGGATAAGTAAAATCCTTTACCAGATACCACCTCTATCTTTCTCACGGCAAGACGCTGCACCAAACGCTCCATGTTCACTGTCCGGGGCAGCTTCAACTGCATATACACTCCCGAGCTAACAGCCGACACTTCAATCACCCGATCCTGATTGTATCGCTCCACCGCCTGATTTAAAATGCGAATGCGTTCCGCATACAGGCTGCATATCGTGTGCTTGTGGCGTTCATACATTCCATTTTTAATATAAATATCAAGTGCGGCTTGAGATAAAATGGAGGTGTCGACGTATCTTTTGTATGCGCTGAACGTCTTTAACAGGGTTTCCGGCAAAACCGCCACGCCTAAGCGCAAGCCGGGGAAAATGATTTTCGAGAAGCTTTTTAAATAAATAACACGGTCTGTCTGATCGTACGCATATATAGGATCAAACAGGTGATCGATCCCCAAATCAGCCATGTAATCATCCTCTACGATGTACACATCGTATTTGGCAGCTAATGCGGCTATAGCCTTGCGTTCCTCTGTGTTGTAGGAGGTTCCAAGGGGATTATGATATCTTGACATGGTGTAAAAAAACTTGATGCTACCGTTCTTAAATTGATGCTCCAATTCCTGCAAATCCATACCTGCCGCTGTTCGGGCGATGGTGCTGACGGGTATGCTCTCTCCCTCCAAAAAACGCAAATAAATATCGTAGCTCGGCTGTTCTACCAAAACCGTCTTTTTGCCGTTCGGAAACGGCATTTTAGCAAGGATTTCCAGTGCCTGCTGAACACCAGAAGTGACGATAATCCGCTCCATTTTTGCAAATACCTGATTATCGGCCAAGTGAGAAACAAGCGTATGACGCAATGTCTCCAGTCCTTGCGAATCTCCATAGGTGAACAAATGATATTTGTACGTATCAATGGCCTGATTCAGACAGTGCTGAAAGTCCAGATACGGAAATACGTTTAAATCCGGGGAGGCCGAAGCAAAATCAATCGTTTCCTGAATATGACCTTGGCTACGGCTATGACGCAAATCGCCGGAGTTCTCCACCACATAATATCCGCTTTGCGGAATGGAATAGATGGCGTGTTTTTTTTCAAGTTCGGCGTATGCCCGCAAAATCGTGCTTTTGCTGCACCCGTACAACTCTGAAGCATCTCGGATCGAAGACAGCTTCTGACCCGAGCTGTATTGCCCCTCGCGGATTTTAAGCTCTATATCCGATAGAATTGAAATATATTTTTTCACAATGATCCTCCTGCCTGTTTATTTCACTTCCTACTTCTTTATACGGTTGATATTAACATGCTTTATGAATAACAAGGATGCCCCATTTTATAAAATTGTACCGATACAGTTATGATAATTTGATATCCCACAGGCTCGTCCATTGTTGTACCTTTAGTTCATCGGAGAGGACGTTAGCGAACATGGTCCCAAAGCATGAAAGAAAGGTAGGCAACTTATGGACACCCAAACAAAAGGATTAAAACTGGCTTATTTCTTTGCGGTGCTGAATGCTGCAATTATTGGATTTTCGTTTTTATTTACTAAAATGGCCCTGGTGCATGCCCATCCCATCGATACGCTGACTTATCGGTTTGCGGCTTCTTTTATAGTTCTGTCGATTCCGGTGGCCTTGGGGTGGATCAAGTTATCTTATCGGGGCAAACCCATATTTAAAGCGCTGCTGCTGGCTTTGATGTACCCGTTGGGATTTTTCACGCTACAAGCATTTGGATTACAACACGCAACCTCCGCTGAGGGAGGTATTATGTATGCCTTCACACCCGTTGTTACGATGATCATCGCTTCCCTATTTTTAAAAGAAACAACGACCCTTTTACAGAAGCTGTCGATCTTTTTATCTGTGTTCGGCGTTGTGTTCATCTTTATCATGAAAGGGAGCAGCTTTAACTTGTCCAATTTGGGCGGGCTCTCCATGCTCTTCCTGACGTGTGTAGCTTTTGCCGGATACAGCGTTTTGGCACGCTCTCTGTCGAAGCATTTTAGTCCGGCGGAAATCAGTTATTTTATGATGAGCATCGGATTTATTACATTTCTGGTCGTATCGCTCACGAAACATATTCAAGGTGGAACGCTGAGCCAGTTTGTCGCATTGTCCGGCAACGGCACTTTCGTACTGTCCATTATATATCTTGGCGTGGTGGCCTCGCTTATCACTTCACTGACCGCAAATTATGCCTTGTCCAAAATAGAAGCGTCGAAAATGAGCGTATTTACCAATCTGTCGACCATCGTGTCTATCGCAGCCGGGGCTTTGTTTATTGGCGAAGAAATAACAGTGTACCATCTGATTGGCTCGTTACTGATCATAGCCGGGGTGATCGGAACCAATTATTTGGGCCGGAAAAAGACAGTATCGCTTCGTGCAGACTCTACTAAAACATAGTCGCTTATAGAGAAGTGAGCTGGAAAAGAAAGATTGTTGAGATAGCTGAGGGCATGTTATAGGTAGAAAAAAAGAGGCTGTTTCTTCTTAGCGGAAGAAGCAGCCTTAAGTGTGTCATGATGACCCTACTATGGCGATTAAAAAACAGGGGTTTAATAATAAGGGAGCAGGCTGATTGCGGTCAGCGCAGCAAGCGGCAGGATCAGACGGTTAAAGCGCCGACGTCCATATGGGAAACCATATCCGTAGCCTATGCCGGGTACCGGGGCTGGGTACGGATATGGAGGGTAGGAAGCAAAGCCACCATAAGCACGGGAACCGCAGCCGCAATTGTTAGGCGGATAAGGGAGATTTACGTTCTCTGCTTCACCCACGGGAACTGCCAAATATAATTTCTCATCATCCACATGCTCCACAATTCCATCATACATCGTTCCATCCTTCACCCATACGCATACGTAGCGGTGCATATGCTGTTGACATAGCATTTTAGCATCCATTTTTTCTGGTGCAGTCCCTTTTTCGTTGGTCATACTTTTTTCCATGGTTGTTTCCTCCTAGGCTCTTGCATGTATACCGTATGTTATTCAAAAATGGGCTATGTGCTACATCAAATTGGGCGAATTCCGGCTTGCAAACAAAAAAAGAAGCACCCCGGAGGCTCTTGGTAGAGCCCCTCTGAACGGACGTATGACGGGAAGTTTCCTTCCGCAGCATACGTCCGCCGGGGTACTGTATGATTAACTTGTCGGCTTAGCTGTATTATAACAACACTTTGAAACTGTATCTGTGATCTGTGTCACGTTGCTTCAAAATGTTTCCATAACCACACGGGAGCCGCCTCCAGCCTGCTCTGCGGGAAGAACGACCAGCTTGCGCGGCAGACGGGCCCGCAGCTCGGGCACATGGCTGATCACGCCGACCGACAGTTGATCGTGATGCAGCTTTTCCAGCGAGGTGATCACCGTGTCCAGCAGTTCAGGGTCCAGCGTTCCAAAGCCTTCATCCAGAAAGAAAAATTGCAGCGGGTATTGGCCGCGCAATTGAATCTGGGCCGACAGCGCGAGTGCGAGCGACAAGGAGGTCAGGAACGTTTCACCGCCGGACAAGGTGGATACTGGACGCTTGACCCCGCCGTTGGCATCGTCACTAATGACAAAGCCACCGCTGGAGTCTACCTCTAGCGCGTAGCGTTGCTTGGTCAGAAAACGTAAACGGCGTGAAGCCGACTGACTGACCTGCATTAACTGCTCCTCGGCAATGTATTCCACGAAAGCGTTGCCCCGGAAAACGGACTGGAGCTTGGACATCTTTTCTGCCTCGCTGCGCAAATGTGTTCGATTGGATTCCAGCTCCATCCAGCGGACATGCCGATGCTGCAAATCCTCCAAATCACGCTCAGCCTTGGCACGATTCTGAAGCGACTCTTCATCACGTGTACGGCAATCACGCAGCTGGGCTGCGGCCGTTTCCCACTGTTCCTCGGTCACTGTTGCTCCATCCAGCTGTTCTTCCACATGCTTTAAACGGGAGGACAGCTCCTTTTCACGTTCCCGGTGCAGGCTCACTTCACGTTCATAACGTGCAGCTTCCTCCGGCCCGAGACAGCATTCCACGACCTCTGCTTCGGTAGCAAAAGGAGAGGCCTCCAGACGACTGCTCCAGCGGGACTCCGATATCTGCCGTCTTTCTTCTGCCGAATCGGATGCCTGCCGGGCAATCAGCGAAGCATGAACGGCTTGCTGCTTGCGTTCCTCCGCTTCAGCGCGGCGGCGTGCGGCGGCTTCGGCTCCGTTTCTCAGCCCTCGAAGGCGCGAGTTCGCTTCTTCCAGCAAGGAAGCCGCAGGGTCTTCTCCAACCCACTTGCGAAGCTGGACCATTTTTTCGCGCAGCAAGTCATCTTTATTCTGGAGTCCGGTACGACGGGCAATAATGATTTTGTCTTCCTCGATGATGCTCTGCTGGATCTGCTGAACACGGGCCGCCTTCTCTTCGAGGAAGGTCACGCTCGTCTCCAGCCGGGACCGCAGCTCTTCCGCACGCGTATCGCGCTCCTGCATGGCGCGATAAAGCTCCGCGGCTTCGCCCGGCGCCACGTTCGGCAGCTGCGCCGCCCATTCGGCACGCAATGCCCCGCTGCGCGTGGTGCATGCCTCGCGCTTGCTCCGCGCCTGCGTCAGCGCTGCGACAGCCGCCTCTTGCTCGGCGGCTGCGCGAATACGCCGCTGCTGTCCGGCGGCGTCCGCCTCGCGTAACGCGTGCGCCTCCGCAGGC
>NZ_JBITPI010000036.1:0-1155 GCF_050467745.1 Paenibacillus sp. NRS-1781 | reverse complement strand
ACTCATGATTCTCTATGTAAATAAACCATTTTTCCGTTTCCAATTGTACTCAAAACAGAAAACGAACAGGAAACAGATGCATCAAACAGGAAACATTTATATTTTGATACCAAACCAGCACGGAACTGAATTGCCACTTATTGTTTTGGCCTTCTTCCGGTAAATCTTATCCTTAAGTTTTGCATCGAGATGCTTATTAAATTGAGTCACCTTTTCAGGTTTAAATCCACCTTGTTTACACCATGCAGAATACATCACATATAACCTTTTGCATTCGATGCGACTTCCACCCTGTTTTGAACCTTCACTTTCAATTTCACATTCTTCATCTATGAACAGCATAATAGTATCCGATTCCATTTGATATGTTTTAACTTGGTCTGTAATCGTTTGTGAATATGAAAATCCACCTTGTTGTTCGAGTCGTCTTAAGCCCTCAAGCGCATAATTTAATAGTGTTGATAAAGCGGATGGAGTCGTCAATTTATGAATTAACTTCGTGTCCTTTTGTTGATCCGTAAATTTTCGAGTAAAAGGAAACACCGTCAGCCTTCTAAAAAATCCATCACTATGGTCACTACTCTTCGGCAATTCATTCGCACTAAACAACAATTTACAAAACGGCTCAAAGTTAAAGGGATCTTTTCCCTTTTTCTCTGCGTTTAATCCTTCACCACTGGCAAGCACCTTGAGGTTCCCTGTAGAGTTCAATGCATCCGCAGGGATATCTGTAAAGCAATTCAGCACTTTTCCATACAACTCAGCAATCTTAAACCGTGATCTGTCTCCTTCTAAATCCTGAATTTTAACTTTCGATATATTCGCCTTGCCTATCATGGCTTCAATCGTCTTAATCAATACCGATTTCCCGTTGCTTCCCGTACCTGTGAATAAAAATATCTTCTCATACTCCAAGGTGGGAATCAGGAAATAGCCAATCATTTCAAATAAAGTTGCATGCGTATCCTGTTCAAGCACAGATTCGATAAACTGAAGCATAGCAGGATCATTGGCCGTAGGATCATATAGAACAGGAAATTGAATGGTGCTCCGTCTATCAGGCGTATGCTCCCTTAACTCTCCCGTTTTCCAATTCAACAAACCGTTTTTAACATTAATATAGTCGTCCAACATATTCATTTGGGTTCCTGCAAT
>NZ_JBITPI010000035.1:0-150643 GCF_050467745.1 Paenibacillus sp. NRS-1781 | reverse complement strand
CCCATGCCGGGCGCACATGAAGAAATGGCCATGCTAGCTTTTAGTAGTATGGCCTATTCCATATGTACTTCACATCGGTCCCTCATAGTCGGGGGAACCCACGATAGCCTGAAGCCAATCTAAGCCCAAGGCGAGTTTTACGCTCTTAATTGGTCAAGGAACAATTTCTTCAGAATCTTGAACTGTTCTTCCTCTTCTACCTGGGTATGAAATGCGGCAATGCCATTTAGCATAGCCATTTTCTTGGAAAAATTCCCAAAAACATTCATCATGGTAATAATGGTATCGGCAGTCATATGGTCCGTTCTTCTTATGTAGCCGTCTTGCTCTCCGAGTAGGACAAGCTCGCTGAAAAGCGCAATCAGTTTGTTGTACTGCTCCTGATAGATTTCTATATCTTCCAGAGGTTCTTTTGACATCGCAACGTAACATTCAATAATATTTCTGCGTCGCTTTATTCTCAGATTGCTGCGCTCATGTTCAAGTCTTTGACTAGGTTGAATGAAGAAGACCTCCTTACCGAATTTAGCTTCAATTATGCTAGCAAAGATACCTCTTGCTTGTCAATGAACATGCCCATATTAAAAATAGCGAAGCACATGGATTAAATTTAATCTTTTCAATTTTTGCGCAATAAGAGGTTAAGATTCCATTATCCAGTCTTTAGAGATAGTTATGTAACTGTTGTAGAACATCCGTTACACTGAAATAAAAGATGTCTACCACAGGCGATCAGAAAGCAAAGATAAAGGAGAATCTTCTCATTTAAGGAGATATAGTATGAAACGATTAATGGTTGATGGATTGAGGTTTGTGAATGAGGATGGAGATCAAGTCCTGATGAACGGTATTAATCTAGTATGCAAGAAGAAAGAATACGGATATATCGAACCCAATATTGATAATCTGTTGATCCATTTTGCAAGACGGGGATTCAATCTGGTTCGGTTAGGGATCTTCTGGGATGGTGTTGAGCCTGAGCCAGGCGTCTACGATGAAACATACCTGGACCGAGTTGCCCATGTTGTTCAGAAGGCAGAAGAGTGCGGAATCTATATCATGCTGGATATGCATCAGGACTTGTTCGCCGCTAAATTTGCCGATGGAGCACCGGATTGGGCAACGCTGGATGAAGGCTTGTATCATCCTGAGCATTGCAGCATGTGGTATGAAGCTTATCTGTCCAGTCAGGCTATCATGAGAGCTGCAGATAACTTTTGGAGTAATAAGGAAGCTTCTGACGGTGTAGGGCTGTTGGATCATTATGAAGCGATGTGGGAGCATATTGCTGACCGATTTAAGGATTTCACGAATATGATCGGTTTTGAACCAATGAATGAACCTTACATGGGAAGTATTGCGCTAAGAGCCTTTGGGACGGCCATTGCGAAAATCAAAGAATCCAACCCCGATTTCGATCTTAGCAATCAAGCAGCAGTGACTCTGGAAGAGCAGGGTGTTATGCAGAACATCTTAACAGAGCAGTTCATGGATTTTGATAAGGAAATTCTAATACCATTTTATAACCGGATACTGAGAGCTATTCGAAAAGTTTGCAGCGTTCCGCTCGTGACAGGAGGTAATATCTACAGCAGTTCATTTGTAGAAACGGGTATAGAAAAGCTGACAGGCCCGGATGGACAAGTGGATCATCAGCAAATCTATGGGCCGCATGGTTACGACGCGGTGGTGGATTCGGATAATTACGAGGCATTTAATAAAGAGAATATAAATCAAATTTTTGCACAAAAGAACCTGTCTCAACTAAGACTGCAAGTGCCTGTTATTGTTGGTGAATGGGGGGCATTTCCGAGTAAAGATTTCACGAATTCCCTGATTGAGCATATGGCAGGAATCCTGGAACAGTACCATTGGAGCAGCACTTACTGGGTGTACTATCAAGGTATGGAGAAGGACCCGAATTACTCAAGCTTGGAAAGAGGGTATCCGGTCATTACCGCAGGCGACCTAATTTCTTATCAATATGACTACTCGATGAAAAGTCTGAATGTGAAATGGAAAGCTAAGAAGAATAGAAAAACCGTTCTGTACATTCCAGAGCTTGCTAACATAACCCCGAAAACGATTTTCGTCAGTATTCCCGCTGAGGTACAGATTCAGCCATTGTCGGGTGTAGCTGGAGGATACGTCACCATAGTGACCGATGCAGATGAATTGATTGAGGTAACGGTCAGATAATAGAAGGTCTTATCACTCAAAGGTCGAATATAGGTGGGATCCTTCCATCGAGTTGTTGCAGAAACTTCAATATTTGTACTCTAAGAATACCATAATGAAATGTCTCAAAGAATTGGAGAGCCTGATTTTCGACTGAAAGCAAAGCTCACGTGAGGAGGAAATAGCGCATGGATCAGATTTTCAATCCATTTTTACCATTAAATGAATATATCCCGGATGTGGAGCCCCACGTATTTGGTGACAGGGTCTATGTGTACGGCTCCCATGACAGAGAGGGGGGCACTACCTTTTGCGAACTGGATTATGTGGTTTATTCTGCGGATGTAAAAGACTTAACAGACTGGAGATGCGAAGGGACAATTTATAGTGCCTCACAGGACCCGCACTCTAAAGAGGTTGTAAAAGGTGCCGGGGAGCGCAAGTATCTGTATGCTCCAGATGTGGTACAGGGTAATGATGGAAGATATTATCTGTATTACTGTTTGGCTGCTTTTGCCGGAAAAGGCGGATTTGACGGACCCATTTCTGTGGCAGTCTGCGATACCCCTGCAGGAAAGTACGAATACTATGGGGATGTGAAATACACGGATGGAAGGCTGATGCTTCGCTATATACCATTTGATCCGGCGGTCATCAATGATGATGGAAGGATCTATCTTTACTACGGTTGGGCACTTCCGGTAGGTCCTACTAACAACGCTCTTGTAAAAGGTATATATAACAAAGTCATGCAAGGAATGCTCCATAAGACCATGGAAGAAATCAAGTCAGATGCGCAGGGAATCATGGGGGCGAATGTTGTAGAACTTGAAGCAGACATGCTGACAGTTAAAAGTGAGCCTAAACGGATTATTCCTTGTGAAATGGAAGCAAAAGGTACGGAATTTAAAGGACATGCTTTCTTTGAAGCAAGCTCTATACGAAAGATTGGAGCAACCTATTATTTTATTTATTCTTCTTTTGTAAATCATGAGCTATGCTATGCTACCAGCATATACCCCGACAGGGAGTTTCAGTATGGTGGAGTGATTATATCAAACGGAGACATCGGAATGAATGGCAGAGACCCAAAAGATCGGCTGACTGTTACCGGAAATAATCACGGAAGCATCGAATGTATCAATGGTAATTGGTATATTTTCTATCACAGACATACGCATATGAGTTCTAACTCCAGACAGGCTTGCGCAGAACAAATCAACATACTTAAAGATGGCTCCATTCCACAGGTTGAAATGACATCCTGTGGTCTGAATAGCGGACCTTTGCAAGCAACAGGGGAATATCCTGCAGTTATTGCCTGCAACCTGACAGATGGACATATGCCACACATGACCAATGGAAGCAGTAAAAAGAAAAAGCCGCACATTACACATCGGGCTGAGGAACGCTTTCTTACTAATATTAGTACCGGAACTCTGCTTGCTTATAAATATTTTGATTTTCAAGGGTCAACAAAACTCACTGTAAAGACAAGAGGACCGGGAAGTGGAACACTGATAATTTCCAATAAACCAGGAAAAAAACTCGCCGAAATCAAAATAAATTCTTCGGAGAGCTGGAAATTAAGTAGTACACATATAGAACTAAATGGAATGCATGCTTTGTATTTTACATTTAAAGGGAAAAATAGAATTGAACTTTTAAGCTTTTCATTTTTTTAAAAGTCGTAAAAAGGACTCAAACAGTTCTTCATGCCACTGTCTTCAGCTAAATTGAAGGACGGATGGCATAAGCCGAGAATAGCCCCAAAAAATCAGAACACGCAATCCTAATTCTAGGATTGCGTGTTCTGATTTTTTGTCTTTGTCTTTTATCGGCTTCGATATTCGTGGGGGGTGGTTCCATAATTTTTCTTAAAAATCTTGATGAAGTGGGGAGGGGCCAAAAATCCGAGTTGACTGCTGACTTCCGCGATTTTCAAATCAGTATTGAGCAAAAGATAAGCGGCTCGCTCCATGCGCAAACGGTATAAGTAATCCCCAATCGTTTCACCTGAGACGGTTTTATAGACCTTGGATAAGTAAACAGGATGTAGACACACATGGTCAGCCACCGTCTGAAGCGAGATTCCTTCAGCAAGGTGAGCTTGGATGTAGCTTCTGACTTTAGAAGCGATTTGCTGATGTGCATCCTCCAAATGATGAGTAGCTTTCGCGCGGAGCATATTTATCATTTTCTCAGCCCATAGGAAGATTCGCTGACTGGAAAGATGGCTTTTTCTTCTCAAGAGCAGGTCGAACTCTTCTCCAAGCAGTTCTTCTACCGTTTCCTTAGGAGACCTGAATGAAATGGCAAAAGAAGAAGATAGGTAAAGCAGAACCGTAAACTGCTGATCGCGAGAAGGTTCTTTTGTTGGATCTCCGATGGATAAGATTCGATTGATTTTATCCAGAGCCTCGTCCCAATTCCCGGATTCCAGTAAAGAGGGCAACAGTGGTGGCTCGTAAAGATTGATCAAAGGATGTCCTTCTGCATCCGCAGCTTTTTCGTCAACAATTATAAAGTAACTTTTGTTTTCGCCTACATTGCGGTTGATTGAAGAGACCGAAGCCTGATAAAGCTCTGACAGGTTATTGGGGAATGTCCGTATCTGGCTCAAGCAGATGGACAATGCCCCCTTTAGAAACTTTTGAACATGATTTTGCAGCCTAACGGCATAGGAATCCACCAATTCAAAGGCTTTAGGATCATTGCTATTAATCAAGAACACCAGATAACCCTGCTCGCTAATGCAGTGCCATAAGCTAAAGAGGTTTTGGAATACCTCTTCTGCTATATTGGTGACTGCATATTCCAGAAGCGACAGTGAACGGAGATCATAGCCTGAAAAATCCTCTTCCAGACGAACCACCATCATCATGAAGGAATCGTTCGGCTTAAAAGGAAGTTCCAGCATGGTCAGTCGTTCTTCCAGAAAATGATTGTGCACCCGTCTGTTCTGAAGAAGATCATTAAGAAATTGATTACGCAGCAGAGGCATATTGGCATGCAGCGTATGCTGGATTCGCTGAAAAGAGCTGATTTCCTTCCACTCGGACTCAATGTATCGGATAGCGCTTACAACGGTGTCAATTAATGCGCTGATATCGACGGGTTTAAGAAGGTAATTCATCGCTTGGTATTGAATCGCTTTCTGTGCATATTCAAATTCATCGTGACCGGATAAAATAATACATAGAATCTTTTTTGCGAAATGTCTGATCTGTTCAATCAGCTCCAGACCGTCCATCTCTGGCATGCGAATGTCGGTGATTAAAATATCAATCGCATGTTTCGAAGCAATTTCCAGGGCTTCTTTGGCTGAATAAGCTCTATGCACGGACTGGATTCCATAATCTTCCCAAGGGATGGTAAGAGCGAGGCTGTCTACTACTGACTTCTCATCGTCTACAAATAATAATTCGTACAAGGTTAATCCTCCTGTTGTTTGGGCCAGTACAGTGTCACCTTTAGACCTCCCATAGGGCTTGGGCTAAATTCAATACCCGAGGGGGTCACAAAGTGTGTATGCATACGCTGCCTGATATTCCACAGGGCGCAGCCCATAGTATCTTGTTGGGGTTGTTCGATTCTTTGCAGAAGCTCCTCGATTTTTTCTTTCGGAAGTCCCTTTCCGTCATCCTCAACCATGAGGCGATAAAGACTATGCTCTTCGACTCCTGTAATCTGGATAAAGCCGGAGTCTTGTTTTTGTTCAATTCCATGAAGAACGCCGTTCTCAACCAAGGGCTGAATCAACAGCTTGGGAATTCCCAGCCTTCTCATGGAGTCAGGAACATCGATCCCATATGTTAGGCGCTCTATTCTTAAACATTGAATTTTCAAGTAATTCTCCACGACACCCAGTTCCTTGTCCAGTGTAGTCATAGGTTCATCCAACCGGGTAGAGTACCGGAAGTATTCTGCCAAGTTCTGCGTCATCGCAGTCACAGCCTCTTCATTTCCCAAACGGATCATGTTATTAATGAAGAACAGACAATTGTACAAGAAATGTGGATTGATTTGAGCCTGGAGCTGCTTCACCATAGCTTCCCTGGAGATGAGTTGCTCTTTGTACACCTTCTCAATGAGGTCCTGAATTTGCGCAGCCATATCATTAAAATCTGCATAAAGGAAATCAAATTCATTGCGGCTAGCCCTTGTTATTCGGAAGGAGAAATCTCCATTTTTGAGCTGACGGACTCCTTTGAGCAGGGTTACAATTGGTATTTGTACTTTCCGGTAAAGAAATAATAGTGTGACAACTCCGGTTGCAAGCAGCATGATACAGGCAATATAAAAGAACTTTTTGGTCCTTACTATGGGTTCAAACGCTTGGTTCAGTGGTAAATAATCGACCATATACCAACCCAAGGTTTCGGATTTCATAAAGATCGTCAAATAATCATTCCCATTGACGGATATGACCTCGGTTCCCTCCTCTCGCCCTCTCAAAAGGGGGTTCAGAGAACCCAGCAATGCATTAACAATTGTGGACTTGGAGTAGCGGTTCATGATAACCGGACTTCCCGGATGATAAAACAAGGGATCGTTGGTCTCATTCTTACTCCTGTCCAGCATCTCCAGTAGATTATCTTGTGGGAACGTAACATTAATTGTGTACCCATCATTCATTCGATAGGATGTAAATTCGCCAAGAACAGGATTGAACGTCCACGGTTCACCACTAAGCTTGGAGGGGGGGGCCTTTTGGGGAGGAGAGGCACCGATCCATTTATTCACATGCGTGGAGAAGATGGAAATCTGATTGTTCCAGCCTTCTGAGAATTTCTGTATATATAGCTTATCTGTTAAGTCCAACATTAATTTTACTTGCTCATAATTATTCATACGGTCAATCGAGGGCAATAGTCCAACCATCGGATCGGCCTCCAACGATACTGCGAACATGGATAGATTTTCGATGTTATGATCCAAATTATTCATAACAAACCGGATCCGGTTCAGGTTGTTTTGTTGAATATCCTGCCGTACCGTATTGAGACTCGTGTCAACAGTGTATGTGTACATCACCAAAATGATTGTGGTAGTCAACGGGATCAGCAGAAGGAGTGAGTAAAATGTACGGTATTGTTTGAACATAGCACCTAAATCCTTATAAATTTTTTTGATGTACCCATTGTAGAAGGCTAATAGCTTAATTACAATGCATATTAAACCAAAACGGTTGAAATCTTAATATAACGATATCAACCTTTGGATTTCGTTATATCTGACAGGTTGGATTATTGTTATGTTGAGTAAATGAATGTGTAGTCCGTCAGCCTAGGGCTTATAATACAAGCGAATAGTAAACTCATGACATGGAGGATTAGAGTATGCTCCTCAGAAATAAAATTCCTACTATGGTTCTTGTCGCTGTGATCTTTCTTGGGTTACTGACCGGGTGCCATTATGGAGCCAAAAATAATCAGGATTATAGCAATATCAAAATGGAACAACCTGTCACCTTAACTATGGTAAGAGGCGAAGACCCCTCAGCTAAATTCAAAAATGGGGAATCTTATGCTGACAATGTGCACACAAGATGGGCCAGAGATACGCTTGGTGTGAACCTGAAGACCTTGTGGAGCGCGCCTTTAAGTGATGGGACTTATGATACTAAACTGAAATTGATGCTTTCTTCAGGAGATCAGCTGCCTGATGTTTT
Organism: Paenibacillus sp. NRS-1781; assembly: GCF_050467745.1. Lineage (NCBI taxonomy): Bacteria > Bacillati > Bacillota > Bacilli > Caryophanales > Paenibacillaceae > Paenibacillus > Paenibacillus sp. NRS-1781. The sequence continues at coordinate 142,791 of NZ_JBITPI010000035.1, read as the reverse complement.
AGTATCCACACAAAATGATACGACTAGTCGCTTTGTAGAATCTGGAAAAGTACTGAATGTAGGAAAGGCATTCGATCAATATGCTTCCTCAACCTGGAAAGCAGCAATGAAGGAAGTTCCTTCTGCATGGGAGCCATTTATGAAAGATGGTGAAAAATACGCGATCCCCATCATTCGTCCAACTATGGGAACCCAGCCCGTGCTTTGGATCCGCCAGGATTGGCTGGACAAACTTCATTTGAAGGCCCCGACTAATCTTGAAGAATTGGAAATGGTCATGGACGCATTTGTAAACCGGGACCCGGACGGTAACGGGAAGAAGGACACCCTTGCACTGGACTTTGGAATGAAAGAGCAACTATCCGGCTATCCTATTGGAAATATATTATGGATATTCGGGTTATTTGGAGCTATTCCAGAAAGATGGTATCCAGATGAGAATGGACAACTCCAGTACGGATCTGTTCAACCGGGAATCAAACAAGCCTTGTCTAAAATAAAGGAATGGAAGAATAAAGGCTATATCGCCAATGATATTGCCCTTCATGACTTCAACAAAGTTACTGAGGGTATTGCTTCTGGTGAGGTCGGGATGGTGGGGAGTGAAAGCTGGTTTAGCGAATATCCAGGCTCCATGACGTTGGCCAACAATCCAACCGCAAGGTACACACCTTATCCCCTTCCAAAAGGTGAAAATGGTGAGAACTTGAGGAGCGTCGGAGTTCCATATTCCGGGGCGATTCTGATTAGCAAGGATATCTCGAAAGAGGCCATGCAAGCATTCTTTCATTACATGAACGCATTATATGAAGTGTACGAAACGCAAGATCCGCTGTATTTCCAGGCTTATCAGGACGGTTACGACTTTAAGATTCAGGACGGCAAAGTATATTTTGATAACGAGCATATCCCGGGTGGGAGAGTTCAAACTATGAAATATTCGTTAATAGGGTCCCTGCTTTCCTTTCCCTCCCGAGATTTGGAGACCACACTGAAGATGGCAAGAGGAGAAACATTAACCAACAAGGATCTGGTGACCAGCGCTTTCGGCGGCCTAGTCTGCAATGATACCAGCAATCGGACAGAAGAAACTTCTAGCAAGGCAGTTCTTATATCGATGGTACAAACGGATGCCGACGTTCGCGAATATTTTCAGGGACCTGCTACCGCAACCATGAAAATCAGGAATGCATGGCTTAAAAAGATGCAAATGGATACCTTCATTGAAATTATTTATGGAAACCGGCCGCTTGAGTCGTTCGATGCGTTTGTCCATAAATGGAGGTCAAGCGGGGGAGACGAAATCACGGAAGAGGTAAACGAGTGGTATCGTTCCGTACAAGGAATCAAGTGATGAAAGGTCGGTTTTTATTTTATATGCTGAAATACGTTGATCGGTCTCGATGCATATTTGGATTTTTCTATTGAATCTTTTTATTCCGCTATATAGTACCTCTCCTTGTTTTACTATACTGAATACAAACGTATGAAATCAGATTGGGATATTTGAAAAAATACCCAGAATTCTTTTTTTATACTTTTTTTGAGGCCCATTTCCATACCATTAATATTAACTAATCATTAAGAAAAGCGAGGCGTTGTTTTTTTATGACTACTAACAAGAAGACTGTGTTTTTGACAGGGGCTTCCGGAAATATGGGGCATGAGGGGTTCAAGGAGCTGCTGCTTAGAAGGGATCGATTTAATATTGTTGTTCTGGTTCTGCCCACTGCCAAGGATAAGGAAATCATGTCCAAATATGAAAATGAGCCAGGAGTCAAGGTTGTGTACGGGGATCTTACCCGTTATGCGGATGTTCTGCAGTGCGTGACAGGGTCAGATTATGTGTTACATGTCGGGGGCATGGTGTCCCCTATGGCTGATTATCGTCCTAAATTGACCACCAAGGTGAATATAGGCGCAGTCGACAATATTGTGAGGGCGATAAAGGCACAGCCTGATCCCGATCTAATCAAGCTTATGTATATCGGTACCATCGCCGAGACAGGGGACAGAAATCCGCCCATTCACTGGGGAAGAACAGGAGATCCGATCAAGATCAGCGTCTATGATAATTACGCGATCAGCAAAACGATAGCTGAACGGAAAGTGATCGAATCTGGTCTAAAGTATTGGGTGTCTTTACGGCAAACCGGGGTGCTATATGGTGGGATGTTAAATGGAATGGACCCTATCATGTTTCACGAACCGATTAACGGTGTGTTTGAGTGGGTCACTGCCAAGGATTCGGGACGGCTTCTGGCCAATGTGTGTGAAGATAGTGTTCCCGAAGAGTTCTGGAGAAGAATATATAATATTGGGGGAGGAGAGAAGTACAGAACCTCCAACTACGAATTTATGCAGAAAAGCTTCAGAGCTATCGGTATTAACGATTTCAGAAAAGTTGTCGACTTGAACTGGTTTGCGACACGGAATTTCCATGGGCAATGGTACGAGGATTCGGATGTACTGGAGGAATACCTTCACTTCAGAAGCGGGTCTGCAGATGAATTCCTGAATGAATTGAAAAAAAATGCGCCGGTTACGCTGAAAATGGCTAAAATTGTCCCTCCCTTTATCATGAAAAAGTTTATAATGGAGCCAGTTGCGAAAAAAGAGTTCGGTACGCTTTATTGGATTCAAAATAATGTAAAGGATCGGATTACTGCTTTCTTTGGTTCAAAAAAGGAATGGGAGAGTATTCCCACATGGAAAGATTATAAGCACATTGAGCCCTCCAAGGTTCCTCTGCGTTTGAATCACGGATATGACGAGAGCAAGCCAAAATCGGAGCTTAATCTGGATGATATGGCGGGGGCTGCGGCTTTCAGAGGAGGGGAGTGTTTGTCCACTTCGATGGATACTGGAGACCTGGCTGCCAAATTGAACTGGAGCTGTGCCTTCGGCCACGAATTTGAGGCCAGTCCAACGCTAGTATTGCTGGGGGGACACTGGTGTCCGCATTGTTTTCCTGCTCCTTGGAATTATGATGAAGAAGCGAAGCGTAATCCTTTTTTTGCACAAGTATGGTATCCGCTGCATAGCAAGGATGAATCGAACTACTATGACGAGAAGATATTCGACGGTTTTGAAAATTAATCAGGATGTATTTTAGTTGCATATTTTTGATCGCGGTAGCGTTTGGGCGTAATCCTGATATAAAATAGGTCTGATCCTAAAAATTCAATCTGGCTGCGATGGCTCCGATCAGTTCGTTGGTCAAGTCAAGCAGCTTCTTTGCCTCATTGACTTTCACCTGTTGAATGAATTGATTGATGATAAATCTGCACTTTTTAAGAATTTCAGCTTCGAATTCCGAATTGCAGTTTTCCAAAAGTATTTCTCCTTTTTGCTTGTTGCAAAGCCCGACCATTTGGATTCCGTTATGTGATCTTTGCAACGCGTTATATCGGTTTCTCTCCGTGACTCTTACAATTAAAGTATGAAAGCTTACTGATTGAGTAGCAATCATCAAGAGCATATCGGAGGGAACATTATGGGAGTTGTAGTCAATGATCAACACATCGGGGTAAACACCGACAAGCCACAGCAGCTAAAGCGGGAAATCACAACAAGGCGACTCATCGGTGACTCCATGGGACAATTTGCACTTAATATTTCAAGTGGTTTATTGGGTCTCATTACGTATTATTATACTGACGTTGTCGGGGTTTCGGCAGCTATTGTGGGAACTGTGCTGCTGATAACCAAAATCCTTGACGCTTTTGCGGATGTCGGAATGGGCGTTCTTGTAGACCGAACCAAATCCAAATATGGGCAAGCACGTCCATGGCTGCTATGGATGGCCATACCTATGTTTGTGTCGCTGTTTCTGGTGTTTTCTGTTCCAGACATTAGTAATACAGGAAAAATTATTTACGCGATCATTACCAATCTCTTGTTTTATATCTGCGTGTATACGCCGACGCAAATACCATACACTAGTTTAATGGCTTTAACAACCCGGAATACGTACGAACGCTCATTGATGGGGATTATCAGATCCAGTTCCGGTTATTTGGCAGGAATGGTTGTAGCCATCGGTTTTTTACCTCTCGTGAATGTGATGGGAGGAGGCAGACGGGAATGGACCTTGTTGGCGGGAATATTCGCATTAGTTGCGGCTGCCGGAGTATTGATTGCCTTCTTCTCTAATAAAGAAAAATACAACAATGTGCAATTGGATGAACTAGGTATCTTTCAAGATAAAATTCCAGTTTCTAAAGGACTAAAGCTCTTGTTTTCCAACAAATATTGGGTTCTTATGTTCTTGGTTAACACCTTCGTAAACATCCTGTTTGCATTGGGTGTAGCGGCTGGGACCTATTATGCGAAGTATATTTGGGGCGATGTGAATCTAATCGGTCTTATGGGAGGGATCGGATTTATTCCTGTCATTATTGGCTTTGCTTTCTCGGGTCCGTTTATCAAAAGATTCGGCAAACGCAATACAGCCTTGGGCGGAGTCATTATTGGTCTGCTCGGTGCAGCCGTTCGATTAATTGCCCCGGAGGATCTTGTGTTAGGACTTGTTTGCTCTGTCTTCCAAACACTGGGCACCATTCCATTAATGGCAGTTACGTTAGCGCTTACAACGGACACAATCGAATACGGGGAATGGAAATTCAATCATAGAATTGTTGGTTTAACAAACAGTGTTTCAGGTTTTGGCGGTAAAGTAGGGACAGCCGTGGGGGCGGCAATGATCGGATGGTTTTTAGCTTTGGGTGGATACCAAGAGCAGGCAGTCACCCAAGGGTTTGCAGCCAAGCAAGCGATTATTGCTTTAAACATCTATGTACCCATTGTGGTATTGGCTATCCTCGCATTCTGTCTGTACAAGTACACGCTTGATAAGGAATTCCCGAAAATTATAAAAGATCTGGAAGAGAGAAGAAAAAGCTAGGAGGATACGAATCATGAAAGTTAATAATCTCAAAACGAATCGAATTCACAATCCTTTGGGATTTTCATTGGGACAACCGCGATTTTCTTATGAAGTCAGCGAGACTCCATCCAAAAAACAGGTTGCGGCCCAAATTGAAATCGCTTTAAATGAAGAGTTTACCGAGATCGTTTTTGATAGCGGAAAAAGCACTGAGATGGATAGTCTTGCCTATCAACCTTCACTGAGCCTGCTTCCCCGGACCCGATATTACTGGAGAGTTCGTGTTTGGGGAGATCTAGGGGATGAAGGCGTAAGCGATACAGCATGGTACGAGACAGCAAAGATGGAGGAGCAATGGAAGGCACAGTGGATAACTCCTGAATTCGAAGCATCCGTCCATCCAATAATGAGCACAACGTTTGACTTAGACGGCGAGGTTGCCAATGCTCGTGCTTATATATGCGGTCTAGGCGTTTATGAACTGGAGATTAACGGTGTGAAAGCGGGTGACGAGTATCTGGCTCCCCTTTATAACGCTTATCATAAATGGCTTCAATATCAAAGCTATGATATTACCAGCCTGCTAAAGTCGGGAAGCAATAAGGTTGAAGCAGCACTTGGAAATGGATGGTATAAAGGGCGCTTCGGCTTTGAAGGCGATACAACCGGGAACATCTATGGGGATCACTTTGCACTGATCAGTGAAATCGTAATCACCTACGTCGATGGCTCGGAGAAGGTAATCGTTACGGACGAATCATGGCAGGCACGTAAAGGAAACGTAGTGGACAGTAATATTTACGACGGTGAAGTTCGCGATGCCACTTTAAATGATCCGCAGGTGTTCAAAGTGAGAACCACCGATCTGGGCTATGATCGGCTCATGGAGCGCCTGAGTTTACCTGTTGTGATTAAAGAAAAGCTTAAACCGGTGGAGATTATAACGACGCCAGCGGGTGAAACGGTAATCGATATGGGACAAAACATGGTTGGTTGGCTTGAATTCCGAACAAAGGCGCCAGCGGGAACCGTTATACGTTTACAGCACGGTGAAGTACTCCAGGAAGGCAATTTTTATCGCGATAATCTGAGAACTGCCAAAGCAGAATATGTATATACCTCGAATGGGGAAAAGGCGGTTGTCCGCCCCCAATTTACTTTTTACGGATTCAGATATGTTAAAGTGGAGGGTTGGCCAGGTACACTGAATCTTGAAGATTTCACGGGATGTGTTGTGTATTCGGATATGGATCAAATCGGCCATTTCGAAACAAGTAATCCAGAAGTGAACCGTTTGTTCCTGAATGCGCTTTGGGGACAAAAGGGTAATTTCCTCGACACACCTACGGACTGTCCACAGCGTGATGAGCGGATGGGGTGGACCGGTGATGCCCAGGTGTTCTCAGGTACGGCGAATTTTAACATGGATACGTACGCCTTTTTCTCCAAATACGGCTTTGATCTGTGGATGGAGCAGCAGGACAGAGACGGTATGGTGCCGATGGTAGTTCCGACAGGTAACGTTCAAGGCGGCGGTTCGAGCGCTTGGGGAGACGCAGCAACGATTATCCCATGGAACGCCTATATTCACTACGGCGACAAGGCCATTCTTGAGCAGCAGTTTGACAGTATGAAAGCATGGGTTGATTTTATTAAAAAGGCGGATGACGAGTCCGGGGCCAGACGTTTATGGACGGTGGGATTCCATTTCGGCGATTGGCTTGCGCTCGATGGAGATAATCCTAATTCTCCTATGGGCGGTACAGATAACCATTTTGTGGCTTCGGCTTACTATTCGTATTCAGCTGGAATAGTCTCCAAAGCAGCCAAGGTTTTGGGCAAGGATGATCTTGCAGAGCAATATCACACACTGTCCGAGGAAGTCAAAGCAGCCATTAAAGATGAGTTCTTTACCAAGAACGGTCGTCTGGCCATCGATACGCAAACAGGATATGCACTCGCCTTATATATGGACCTTGTTCCAGATTCATTTAAGGGAAGAATTGCAGAAGATACCCGCATGCGGCTGCGTAAAGACCAGAACCATCTTCAAACCGGCTTTGTCGGTACACCTTATATCAATCGCGTACTATCTGCCATCGGCAGCAATGATATCGCCTACACGCTGCTTCTCAATGACGATTATCCGAGTTGGCTGTACGCAGTCCGAATGGGAGCAACAACGATATGGGAGCGGTGGAATTCGATTTTGCTGGATGGAAAGATTGCCGAGAATGGCATGAACTCCCTGAATCATTATTCTTATGGTGCAATTGTAGAATGGATGTATCGTAATATGGCGGGGATTAATCCAGTGGAGGAACAGCCCGGTTTCCGTCATGTACAGCTTACTCCTCAGCCCGATTTCCGTATCAAGTGGGTTAAAGCCAGATTGCAGACCGCAGCGGGACTCTATGAGAGTGAATGGGCATTTGACACGAACGGGGAATTAACATTTAGGTTTTCCATTCCGTTTAATGCTACGGCAACAGTAACTTTACCTTTTTCAAATCCAAATCATATTACAATAAATGGCGAAAATTTGAAGACGAGTGATTGGGAAGCCGAGCAAAAGGGCGAGGATAGCTGTATTCAATTAAATAGTGGGGTCTACGAACTTCATTATGTGCCTACCAAAGAGTATATCAAACGTTTTAGCACGCGCATGCCTTTGAACGAACTGCTGCGCAACAGTGAGAGCAAGGCCATACTGATTGACTTCTCGCCAGTGTTTGCTTCTATTGATGCTGAAACCGTGGGACCTATGGGAGAAGCTTCAATCCGTGATCTTGCCAGTTATCCCTCCTTTGAGGCGCCGGAAGAGCAGCTGGATGAACTGGACCGCCGGTTAACGGCGATCATTCTGGAACAATAGTTAAATGAAATTATAACCTGCATGCCGAGCTTATAAAAATACTGCATCTTATGATCAAGGAGTGTTGAGAAGAATGGATCGTGATATTAAAAATATGGTAAGACAGATGGCATTGTACGAAAAAGCAGAGCTTTGTTCCGGAGCCAGCTTCTGGTCAACCCAAGCCGTAGACAGATTAGGCATTCCGTCCATTATATTGACTGACGGCCCGCATGGTCTTCGAAAGCAAGACGGGGAATCGGATCATTTGGGTCTCAATGAGAGTGTACCATCCACCTGTTTCCCTTCAGCTGCTGGTCTGGCGAGCTCCTGGAATCGCGAGTTGGTACAGCTTGTGGGTGAGGCCATCGGTAAGGAAGCGCAGGCAGAGGATGTAGCTATCGTCCTTGGACCTGCCGCCAATATCAAGCGTTCGCCGCTGTGCGGAAGAAACTTCGAATATTTCTCGGAAGACCCTTATTTGACCGGGGAATTAGCTGCAGCGCATATCGCAGGTGTGCAAAGTCAAGGAGTCGGGACTTCTTTGAAGCATTTTGCCGTTAATAACCAGGAGCATCGACGGATGACAACAGATGCCATTGTAGATGAACGTACATTAAGAGAAATTTATCTGACCGGTTTTGAAAAGGCTGTAAAGCAATCTCAGCCATGGACCGTCATGTCAGCCTATAATAAGGTCAATGGATCTTATGTCTCTGAGAATGAATACTTGCTGACAACCATTCTTAAAGAAGAATGGGGCCACGAAGGATTCGTGGTCTCCGACTGGGCTGCGGTAAGTGAAATTGTGGCCAGTATCGCCGGCGGTATGGAGCTGGAAATGCCTTCTTCGAACGGAGAAGGGCCCAAGCAAATTGTTGAAGCCGTAAACCACGGCAAATTATCCGAAGAAAAGCTGGACCAAGCGGTAGAAAGGCTGCTCCATGTCATTTTTAAAGTAGTCGATTCCAAGCGTGAAAATGCCAGCTATGATCAGACAACCCATCATCAATTGGCCAGAGAAGTTGCGAGAGAAACGATGGTCCTGCTGAAAAATGAGAATCAAATTCTTCCGTTGAAAAAAGAAGGAAAAATCGCAATTATCGGGCAAATGTCTGAAAAGGTTAGATATCAAGGTGGAGGAAGCTCCCATATCAAGCCTACACAGTTGGACAGTATTTATGAGCAAATTACGATATCCGCAGGACCTGCCGCATCCATTACTTACAAGCAGGGCTACGATCAGGACTCGGACGAATCCGACCAGTCTATGCTTGATGAAGCGATAAATGCTGCAGCAGCTTCTGATATAGCTGTACTCGTAGTGGGTCTGCCCGACCGCTATGAATCAGAAGGTTATGACCGTTCTCATCTGGATATGCCGCTCAATCAACAGCAGCTCATCTCTGCCGTTGCTGCCGTTCAACCCAATGTAGTCGTGGTGCTGTGCAACGGATCACCGATTCTCATGCCGTGGCTCAAAGATGTCAAGGCTGTTCTGGAGGGATATTTGGGCGGTCAGGCTGCCGGAGGGGCTATCGCTGATTTGTTGTTTGGAGATGCCAACCCTAGCGGAAAATTAGCAGAAACTTTCCCGCAATCCTTGAAGCACAATCCATCCTATTTGTTCTTCCCTGGCGATGGCGACCGTGTCGAATACCGGGAAGGGATTTACGTAGGTTACCGTTATTATGACACGAAAGATATCGAGCCATTGTTTCCTTTCGGTTACGGTCTAAGCTACACCCAGTTTGAATACTCCCATTTAACCGTGAGTCAGACCGAAATGAATGATACGGAAACGCTCTCTGTAACTGTGAATGTTAAAAACACGGGTTCCGTTTTTGGCAAAGAGGTAGTACAACTGTATGTCCATGATTGTGAATCCACGGTAAGCCGTCCTGAGAAAGAGCTTAAAGACTTTGCCAAAGTTGCTCTCAAACCCGGGGAAGAGAAAACCATCACTTTCACTTTGGATAAACGAAGCTTTGCACACTACAGTGTCGAGCATAAGGACTGGCAAGTGGAGAGTGGGGAATTTGATATCCTACTAGGGTCCTCTTCACGGCATATCGCTTTGCAAACGAAAGTTATGGTGGAATCTACTACGAGAGAAATCGCGCCGGTATACGATCGAAATACAGCTTTAGGCGAATTGCTTTCGAATCCGAAAACGACGGCGGTGCTGGCCCAAATGCAGGGGATGGCTCCCCAGGGGGCCGAAAATGCACATTCGGACGCTGTATCTGCGGAGATGATTCAGGCATCCATGCGCTATATGCCGCTGCGGGCTTTAATTCCGTTTACAGGTGGAGCACTTACGGAGGAGACGCTCTCCATGCTTCTGGAGCATTTGAACGCGGCAGTGCGCCAATGAGCCTACGCCAACTTGCGCGACGAGACAGAAAAGCTCCCCGACGGTTTTGAGCAATCGTTCCATGGAGATGTCAATTTCTATTGTTTGACCCGGCGGGAAGAATAGCTCAGTATAAATCGGCGTTCATGTCACAATTCATCCAGCAATTCATCTAGCAATTCCAGCTCACATTCCATTTGTTTGTTCGTATAACGGGAGAGCAAGGGAGAATAAGGTCTTTGGGCCGAATTTCCAATCGATTGAACGATATGTTCCAGGCGCTTTAGCTGGTCATGAATATATATTTTGCGGTATTCCAGCACTTTTCGTTGATTCGCGGGCTCCAGCAGCTCATAGAAGGTAAGCCGGATATAAAACTCATCATCGGACGTTACCAGTTCAGGCGACAGGTCAGTAAGAAGCTCGCCAAATTTAGCTTCCCCAGTCTCAGTGATGGAGTAGATAAAACGGTCCGGTTTACCCGCCTGAGCCGTTACGGTTTTTGTAACCAATCCCTCGGACTGAAACTGCTTCAGTTTCGGATAAAGGCTGTTATTGTTCACCATATTGCTGCGATTCATAATCAGATTAATATTTTTTTTGATTTCATAACCATGTTTGTTTCCTTGAATCAGTTGAGATAATATCAGAATTCCAATATCCACTAATGAAACCTCCGCATAAATAAACTTAATGCATGTAATTATAATACCTTGTAATGAATATAAGAAAGAACCTTTCTTAAAATGTAGAGAAAAAGTTCACATTTTATTAATATATGCTTATATTCATAGGTTAATTTAACCTATATAATCTAATTGTAATGAGTAATCTCGTGATTGGGAGAGTGGAGCATATGAAAAAAGTATTTGTTTTAGGTGGTACCGGATTTCTTGGATATTTCACAACGAAGGAATTGTTAAAGCGCGGATATTCAGTCTCCACCGTTGCTCTGCCGCCTATGCCAGCAGAAGATTTGCTTCCGCAGGAAGTAGATTGCAAGCTTGGCGATATTACGGCAATGAGTGACGAGCAGGTTATGGCTTTACTGGAGGGCTGCTATGCTTTTGTGTATGCAGCAGGTGCGGACGAGCGGACGGTGCCAGATGCTCCAGCTCTGAAATTTTTCTACGAAGCCAATGTGCTCCCAACTCAGCGCCTGGCGCGCTTGGCTAAAAAGGCGGGAGTCAAGAAATTTGTCCTGTTTGGTTCTTACTTTGCCCACTTCACTGAAGCTTGGCACGATCTGAATCTTAAGAAGGAAAATGCATATCCACGAACCAGACTTCTTCAGGAAGAGGTTGCCTTTATGGAAGGTGAAGGGGAAATGGATGTCATGTCTCTTCGACTGCCTTATATTTTTGGTCGTATGCCGGGTAGAATACCATTATGGAGCGTTTTTGTGGAGCAGGTTCGAGGTCAAGCTGTTGTTCCGGTTTTTGGCGGAGGTACAGCCATGGTTACTGCCCAGCAGGTAGCTGAAGCTACTGTTGGAGCCATCGAATACGGAACCCATCGAAGCAGCTATGCAATCTGCGGAATGAATATGAAATTCAAGGATTTCTATCAGATCATAGCGGATGTTCTCGGTCAGACCGAGACCCAAATTTCCGTTTTGCCTCTGGAACATATGAAGCCAGCCATGGAGGAAGCCGATGCCCACTCCAATGCGGCCGGGAAAGAGCATGGGATCCATCTCGGCTACACAGCAATCATTCAGGACCGGGACGCTTATTTAAATCCAGAAGAAACCATGAACATCTTGAAATTTAAAGAGGCGGATATTCCGGCGGCTATTAGAGAAACTATTTCTGCATGCCTGTAGCTTGATGTTATCTTCATTTCGTAGGCGGGGTATCTTTAATAATGTATATATGACCGGATCGATCCTTTTGGAATGTAATAACCAGTTTGAGTCCCAGTATCTGTTCCACATTTTCATTAATAATAATAGCCGCTTATACGAAGCGTTCTTGATATTCCCAGGTCGCTGAGCCCAATATCTAAAGTTTTGTTGTCCCAATATCCAAATAGCGCTTGAATATACATCTGCTTCTTTCGGTTTTAGCTAATATACTTCGATTTTTCCTGTGTTGCTCCTAAAATGAGCATATATGACCATCGATTTTTTAAGACTGATTCTGTATAACCTAAAAAAGAACTCATTTGAGATAATGGGTTCTTTTTTAGGTTATTCCAAGCGCTCCAGCGGGCGTTATTGCTTTTCTGGTAATCGGCGTAATTTCCTGCGTGTTTACGGGGTTCTCTAGCCTAGCCCTGCTCAAGGAACAATGCTGCCGGTGTGATAGTTATGATTGGCTATGAGACAGGCGTGACCAGCAAGTGTAATCGCTTTCAATGCAAGCATCGTCTGGTTTGACCTGACGGAAGAAAAGCAAACGCAGATAGCCAAAGACTTGGAGGAACGGAGAAATCAGAGGAAAAATGATTGACAGCACCATTACACAGCCCACATTGATTGATATAAATTGGAGGTCTATATATGAATACTTTCACTTTACAGTTAACAAATAGCGGGGTTACTTTGACAACCTATCTTCTGGACTCTTCACCTGAAATGAAAAATACCCATGTTCGCCCAGCCATACTGATCCTTCCCGGCGGCGCGTATCGAGTATGTTCAGACAGGGAAGCTGAACCCATCGCTATGGCGTTTCTGGCGGAGGGATATCAAACCTTTGTTCTGAGATACTCGTTGAATGAAAACGCGGCGTTCCCCAAACCGTTGAATGATGCGGAAGAAGCGCTGGAATTGATTCGCGGGAATAGCAAGGAGTGGGGGGTCGACCCGGAAAAAGTAGCCGTGTGCGGGTTTTCTGCTGGAGGTCATCTGGCCGCTGCATTGGGAACCATGGGGCGCGTTCGGCCCAATGCAATGATTCTGGCATACCCTTGCATACTTGAGATAATGGGCGGGATCCTCCCCGCGCCGATTCCAGGGATCGATCAAGCGGTGGATGTTTTGACGCCGCCTGCGTTCATTTTCCATACGTTTGCGGATACGCTAGTACCCGTAGACAATACACTGGCGTTAGCAGCAGCGCTGGACAAATTCAAGATTCCTTTTGAGTTGCATATTTTCCAGAACGGTGTGCATGGCTTGTCGTTAGCCAAGGCAGTTACTTCAGGCGGATTGCGCTCAATGAAGGATGAGCATGTAGCACAGTGGTTTGGCCTTTGCACGGACTGGATCAGCAATATCTTCGGTGAATTTCCTTCTGACCTGGATATCCTGCCAGACGGAGATATCAAGGAATACAGTCTGGATGCACAGCTTGGTGTGTTATGGAAGAACCCTGAGTGCAAAAGCCTGGTAATGGCGGCACTACCGATACTGGCAGATGGTCCTGGGCTTCAGGATGCCATGGCAGTTCCATTGCGAACCATCATTGAGTTTGGCGATGGTCTCTTGAGTGATGAAGCCGCTAGACTTCTGAATCAAAATCTTAAAATTATTCCTGTGCTGAAACTTCAAAGCTAATGTTTTACCCAGTAAAATAACAAGGATAATCTGGGGGTATATGGGATTTATTCAGGGGGGGAGCGCGCAGGAGAGGTATACTAGGCCCGAAACACTGTTACAAAAGTGTTCCGGGTTTTTGCGTGCTTGAAAAACGATTATTCTGGCTAGGGAGAGAGAGGTGTCATACGAGCAACAAATCAAAAATAGGAATGGGGTGGTGAGGTTTAGGTGTGACTCTGAATCGGGGCGAATTTTTGTTTTTTTAGGAGGCAAAATGAACATTAAAGAGTTAGATGCTTTGTTGCAAAAAGAAGAGGAAATCGAAACACTACAAAAATTAACAGGCATGAGTATCAATGACTTAAACGTTCCCTTTGATGATACGAAGATTCCTAAAGTATCAAGAGAATTACTATTTCAAGAAGGAAATATACTCATTCGTAAACATCGGCGCTATGCTCCGGTAAAAATGCATACGCATGATTTTGTCGAAATGAACTATGTCTATTCAGGTAAGTGTGTACAGATGATAAACGATGAAAGAATCGAATTATCAGCAGGGGATATTCTGTTAATTGATCGTGATGCACCACACAGCATTGAGAATACGGATAAAGATGACATTATTCTAAATGTGTTGCTGAAAGAAGAGACGATTACGACAGACATCATTTCCAACCTTGCCAATAGCAATAACTTGGTGACACAATTTATGCTTTTAGCGTCAAAAGAAAATGAGAAGCATGACCGATATCTTATTTTTGCTAATTCGGGCAGCGATGTGCTGACCGGACTAATGAATAATTTATTCTGCGTGTATTTTTCCGAGTACTCCTTCAAAATGAAGGCACTTAATCTTTATCTATCACTGATACTGGTTGAGTTAACCAACGTACTTGAAAAAAATAACCTGCGGTCTATTGATAAAGACGTGAATCAGGAAGTGATCTCTATATTGGCGTATATTGATCACCACTATAATTCAGTTTCACTAGATGATCTATCGAAAACCTTTGGATATAACAAAAATTATTTAAGTTTGAAACTAAAAAAGGAAACCGGAAGCAGCTTCAAAGACCTATTAAACAGAAAGAAGATAAACGTAGCTAAAGAATTGTTGAAAGAAACGAATATGTCGGTGGAAAAAATTGCGTTGAACGTCGGTTATAACGAACCCTCGTCGTTCTTTAAAATGTTTAAGAAATATACTAATATGACACCTAGTGAGTATCGCTAAGGTATTATTCTAGAAATAAATTACACATAAGAATTGCAGCAGGGGACCATCAAAGGAAACGATGTGCCCCTGCTTTTTTTAATGCTTTTGACAGTCAACATCTAACTTTTTGACATGGTGAAAGTTCAATAAATGAGTTAAAACATATGTAAGCGCTAACAGGAGGTAGCATGATGGCAATCAAAAAACAGAGTTTGTAACAAAAAAAACAACTTGCAAGGGGAAAAGCACATGAAAAAAGACAAAAATTTAATGAAGTTTTCTTTATTATCAGTTTCATTAATATTAACTTCGTCAACGGCGATAAGTGGAGCAATACCACAAATGCGCGAATCATTTAGTGGTTATTCGTTATCATCTATTGAGCTGTTAACCACCATACCTTCTTTTATGGTTATGTTTTTTGTTTTGTTGAGTAGTTTTATCGCCCGCAAAATTGGTCAAAAGCAAACAATTATTATTGGATTAATCATTACAGGGATTTGTGGTATTATGCCAGCTTTTGTGAGTAGCTACACATTAGTTTTAATCTCAAGAGCTGGCTTGGGAATTGGGTTTGGATTGATGAACTCACTTGCAGTAAGTATGATTTCATCATTTTATTCTGGAAATGAACGTGCAACACTGATTGGATTCCAGAGTGCTTTCCAAGGTTTAGGAGCAGCCCTATTAACGTTCTTAGCAGGAAGTTTATTAACTCACGGCTGGCATTACTCTTTTCTTGTCTATGCAATAGCTTTCCCGATTTTGGTGCTATTTATAATGTTTGTTCCTAAACCTGAATCTTATGGTTTGACAGCTGAGGAGGAAGCACCACAAACGTTTAAAACCAATAAAGCGATTATCGGCTATGCCTTTTTCCTGATCATCGCATGCATTCTTTATAATGCTGTTTTTGTCAAGCTTGCGACACTTTTAACGACTTATCAACTTGGATCAGAAACAAGTGCAAGCCGTATTTTTAGTATTATGCAACTGGCAAGTATGGCAACGGGCTTCTTGTTTGGTATTGTTCAGTCTAAACTGCACAAATATACCTTACACACTTCCTTATTTTTAATGGGATCAGGCTTCTTCTTAATTTCTAGTATTTCAAATCTATATGTTGTTGCCTTTGGTTCTATTTTAGTGGGAATCTCATTCTCATTATTTATCCCGTTCTTGTTTAACCAAGTGAGCATCTTATCGCCCAAAAAATCTGAAACATTTAATACATCAGTTTTATTAGTTGGTGCAAATATAGGCTCATTCTTAGCACCCTATGGACTGCTTGCCTTAGCAAGCATTAAAACAGCTGAGCCTGCTATTGCCGTGTTTATTAATGGTGGAGCATTGCTAATTATCTTAGCTATTTTAGGACTTTTCTTAGTAAAAAAAATCAAAGCATAGATGAAAAGAGGATGAAGAAATGTTTACAATTAATGTTTTTAAGATTGAGTATCGCCAAGCTCCTATCGGTTTAGATGTTGAAAAACCACGTTTTAGTTGGACAATGACTTCGCCAAAGCAAGAAGTGAAACAGCAAGAATATAGAATTTTTGTAAAATATAATGATGAATTGGTTTGGGATTCAGGCGCTTGCCAGTCGGATGCTTCTCATTTAGTTGAATATGCTGGAGAAGACTTACAACCGTTAACGGCTTATCAAGTAATTCTTGAAGTCTTAAATAATTATGGGGAAAGAGCATCGATCACAAGCAGCTTTGAAACAGGTTTAATGGATTACAAAAATATGAAAGCCGATTGGATTACCGTAAACAACGAGGGAAGAGAAGAAATACCTATCTTCAGGAAATCTTTCAAATTACAAGGCAAGGTTGCCAAGGCACGCATCTACGCTTCTGCTTTAGGCGTATATGAGCTCTCTTTGAATGGTAGCAAAGTGGGTGACTACTATTTCACACCAGGGTGGACCAGTTATCATCATCGCATTCAATATCAAACCTATGATATTACCGAATTGCTAAAACAGTCTAACGAAGATAACAAGCTAGATATGACGGTTGCTAACGGTTGGTTTAAAGGGATTTTTGGCTTAGAATCTTCGCCAAACAACTACGGGGATAAAGTCGCAGCAATTGCATATGTAAAAGTAGAATATGAAGATGGTGCAATTGAAGAGTTTGGAACGGATAACAGTTGGTCCTGCTTTACTGGTGAAACCGTAACAAGCGAAATGTATCTTGGCGAATGCATTGATAAAACGATCAGTGAATCGGAATTTGGGGAAGTCAAGGTGTATAGCTTTCCAAAAACGGTTCTAGTCGCACAAGAAAATGAGCAAGTCAAAATAACTAAGAAAATCAAACCGGTAGAAAGCATAGTGAACCCTAAAGGTGAGACGATCATAGACTTTGGTCAAAATATGACTGGTTTTGTTTGCTGCAAATTAAAGCAACCCAAAGGTACAAAGATAACTATCAAGCATGCTGAAGTTCTTGACAAAGAGGGCAACTTCTATACTGAAAACTTACGTGCGGCTAAACCGGAAGATGTGTTTATTTGTAGTGGTTCAGATGATGTGTTTATGCCTAAATTTACTTTCCACGGTTTTAGATACATCGCTATTGAAGGTTTGGTGAACACTTGGGATATACAAGACTTCACCGCCTGTGCATTGCATACTGACATGGAGGAAACGGGAACATTTACTTGTTCCAATCCTAAAGTGAATCGCCTACAAAAGAATATCGAATGGGGTCAAAGAAGTAATTTCTTAGATATTCCAACAGATTGTCCTCAACGTGATGAACGCTTAGGTTGGACAGGTGATGCCCAAGTTTTTGCCAGAACAGCGTCATTTAACTTTAACACAGCATTGTTCTTTACAAAATGGTTAAAAGACTTGGCGATAGAACAAACTCGTAAATATGGGGTACCATACATTGTGCCTAATATTTTAGGTGAATCAGAAGCAGCGACTGGTTGGGGGGATGCAGCAACGATTATTCCATGGACTATGTACCTTGTCTATGGGGATAAACGCATCTTAGAAAATCAATATGAAAGTATGAAGGATTGGGTAGAGTATATCCATAGCAAAACGGAGGGCTCAGAACTATGGCAACAAGGATTCCATTTTGGTGACTGGGTGGCACTTGATAAAGAGGAGGGCAGCGATCGTGTAGGTGCGACCGATGTATACTTCATTGCTTCCGCGTTCTATGCTTATTCGACTTCTCTCTTGATAGAAACCGCAAAAATACTAGGTAAAAAAGAAGATGCTGAAAAGTATCAACAATTATATGAACGAATTATCGCAGATTTTAGAGCAGAGTATATTACGCAGAAGGGTCGTCTAGTCAGTGAAACGCAAACCGGTTGTATTTTAGCGCTTCATTTTAATTTAGCGGAAGAAAAGGATCGCCCAAGAATTTTGAAATCACTGGTGGACAATCTTAAACGACACGATAATCACTTAGTGACAGGTTTTTTAGGAACACCATACCTATGCCAAACGCTATCAGAAAATGGATATCATCAATTGGCTGGTGAAATTTTCTTGAAAGAGGATTATCCTTCCTGGCTTTACACAGTTAACATGGGCGCAACTACGATGTGGGAAAGATGGAATTCGATTAATCCAGATGGAAACTTTGATGAATCAGGTATGAATTCATTTAACCACTATGCATATGGAGCTATTGGAGATTGGATGTATCAAAACTTGGCAGGTATACGCTTGATCGAACCAGCATACAAACGTTTCATGGTTAAACCTGAATTGATAGATGGTATTTCTTGGGTGGAAGCATCTTTTAAGTCGGCTTATGGTAATATCAAATCAAAATGGGCGTTTGAAAAAAATATATTTTCAATGGATGTTGAAGTTCCTGTTAATACTGAAGCTGAAATATGGTTGACTCATTCTGACAAACCGATTTTAGTTGGGTCTGGTAGTTATCACTTTGAGTTTGTTACGGGACAATCTATTTGAATTTTTAGATACTTTGATTGCAAAGAAGGGGCTGCTTTAAAAGCAGCCCCTTCGGATATCTTTTGTCTGGAATTCAAGTTCATTTGGTAGATCGCGCAAGAAGCTTACTTCTTCTCTGGTGTTTTGCTTTGAAGGGCTCCCACTAAAATACTTTTTGCTGTGGCGCCTTTTTCGGTGTAGTTAAACATGGACATGCTCCCCCATCCGCTGAAATCAGGAGCCCAATACCGGATGCCTGCTAAGCCATGTGTTTTGCCCCATTCGATAACATCATGGTAGATAGTAGCTTGTCCTTCTTCGTTATGAGGATATCCTTTGACCGTTTTTGACCATCCGGCGAATGGACCTTCCACCTTTCCAGAAGGATAGGAAAACTCGGCGATAAATACGGGGAGGCCGACCTGCTCATTGATGGCGGTAACCATTTTCTTATACATGACCATCTTATCGATGTAAACTCCTGGTGCGCTGGGATAAAAACTGATTCCCGCAACATCAATTGGAAATCCGTATTCCTTCAGTGTTTTAAAATACGCGACTGTATTATGCACCGTCGAGACGACGGTTGCGATATGCGTGGAGAACTTGATGTTGCTGGAATCTATACCCAAATCTGCATACGCGCTTTTGATGCCATTGGCCACAGCAGTCATTTGTACCGCGTTATACTTCCATACGTTGTTTTTAAGCCAGTTTGTTCCAAATATAGAAAGCACATATCTCATAAAGTCAGGAACCTTTTCTAGCTTCTCGTTAACTGCCGTTTTCAGTCCAAGGTTTACTCCTGCAAAACCAAAGTTGGCCTCGTTGCCAATATTCCAATTCTCAACTGTGGCCCCTGTTTTCAGAATTTTTGTGGCCACAAATTTCCCATAGGCTTTCAGAACAACGTTCATTTCATCCAAGGTCAGTTCTTCCCATGGTTTTCCCTTTTGCAGCGCATAGATCTCCGGGTATTCTTCGAAATTCGGGGCTTGCTGCCGCTCCATGTCCATATAGGTATAGGCACCCATGATTTCAGGATTAAGCGGTATTTTCAATTTTGCTGCCAGTCGGGCCAGCTCCAACCCTTGCTCCAACGTATGATAGTTTGCATTGGAATCCTCCTCACCATTGACAAGGTTGTCCTTTGTAGGATAACGTTTTGTTGCGATTCTTGCGTACATTTCCGTTGCCCCAGCGGAAATGTACATTTTTTCCAATTCCTCACGGTTGGTGGCTGTTAATTCTCCTGCAGAATAGGTGTATCTATTATTAAAAGCACTGCCTGAAAATGGGCTTACCGAGAGGGCCATCCGGAATTTTTCTGTATTGGCAGCAGGTACATAATTTGCATCTTCCACATATACTGACAGGTTTCTTAAAATAACTCCTCCCAATATTGCGATAACGGCAAGTATAGAGAGCAGTATCTTTGTGCTTTTTTTCATTCGTTGTACGAATGATTTTACTTTGTTCATCATACTTTATAAACCTCCATATTTTGTTCTAGTTCATACAATACAACTTAGTTATAAACTTTTTATTAACTCGTCGCTGATCGAACTGTAGTGATGGTAAGAGTTATTTTGTTTTTTTATGCTAACGTCATTGTTGCAATCCTTCTTTTATAAAAATATTTATATTTTTGCGATATAATAGAAGTAATATCATTGAAATATACCCTATGTGCAAAAAGAAAAGAGGTCGGTTATGCTTAACATTCTGATTGTTGAAGATGACATGAAGTTGCAGCATTTATTTTGTGTCATTCTTAAGAAAAATAATTATAACCCTATAGCTGCTGTGGACGGAGAGCAGGCGCTTGAGATCATGGCTCGCGAACATATCGATTTGATCATATCCGATATTATGATGCCGAATATGGATGGCTACGAGTTTACCAAGCTAGTACGCGATTACAACCCGACCATTCCTATTCTGATGATAACAGCCAAAGATACCTTTGAAGACAAGAAACAAGGGTTCCTGATCGGTACAGATGACTATATGGTCAAACCTGTTGACGTTAATGAAATGCTTTTACGGATTCATGCACTTTTACGCCGCTCTAAAATTGCAGCAGAGCACAAAATTCAATGCGGGAATACCAGCTTCATCTATGACAGTCTGACAGTAGCCTATGGTGGCAAAGAGCTTCTATTGTCCCAAAAGGAGTTTTATGTGCTTTATAAATTAATGTCGTATCCTAACAAAACATTTACCCGGCAAAATTTGATGGACGAAATATGGGGGATGAATACCGATTCCGAGGAACGGACGGTGGATGTGCACATTAATCGGATTAGGGACAAGTTAAAGGATAACCGAGATTTTCGAATTGTGACCGTACATGGCTTGGGATACAAGGCGGTGAAAAATGAAGAAAAACATGAAAAATAAACAAGCCGGTTTATGGAACCGCCTTGTATTCATTGTATTTGGTATATTAGTTGTGGCCGGAATTACAGCCTATTCCATTGTTTTTTTGGTATTGAATACGGATTTGTTCTATTATATGGAGTTTAACCTTTCCTTCTCCTTTGTAATAGCGTTGATTCTTAGCCTTGTTATTGGCACCGCTATAACATCCCAGGTGGGGAAACAAATTCTTACACCTATGATGAAGCTTAATTATGCTTCCAAGGAAATTGCAAACGGAAATTTCCGTGTGAAGATGAATACTGATACTAAAATTAAAGAAATCGAGGAAATTTTTCTGAACTTCAATCAAATGGTGGCTGAATTGAACAGCATTGAAATGATGAGAAATGATTTCGTTGCCAATATCTCTCACGAATTTAAAACGCCCCTAACCGCAATTGAAGGGTATGCTACTTTATTGCAGGACAATGAGTTAGCAGATGATGAACGGCTGCAATATATCCAAATAATACTTGATAGCACCAAGCAGCTCAGCACGATGTCGTCCAATATTTTGAGGCTTTCCAAGCTGGAGAATCAAGATAAAGTCACTGATAAAACGCTCTACCGTCTTGACGAGCAAATCCGTCAAGTGCTGCTTTATTTTGAAAAAGCGTGGTTGGATAAGGAACTTGAATTGATATTGGACCTTCCCAAAACGTTGTTTTATCAAAACGAAAATTTGCTGATGCAAGTGTGGATCAATCTGTTATCAAACGCCATTAAATTTACTCCCTCGTATGGCAGCATTCAAGTTACTTTAATAAAGAGGGAAACAGAGATCTTTGTTTCGATTAAGGATAGCGGTATTGGCATGACTCAACAAGTAAAAAAACATATTTTTGAAAAGTTTTACCAAGGAGATCGATCGAGATCAAAAGAAGGAAACGGCTTAGGTCTTGCGTTGGTTTATCGTATCGTTTGTTTATGCAACGGGAAAATCCAGGTAAACAGTGAACCAGACAAAGGCAGTGAATTTATCGTGACGTTTTCATTTGATGAGTCCCAGCTGATTGAATAACATCAACCGACGTTTTTTGCTCCAACAGGAGTTGAAAGACCAATGAACCAAATTGAACCGCTATCAACAAGCTACTTTTTGGGACGGACAAGCCGCGCGTGCAACCAAGTCCAAAGAAGGGGAAGTGCCGTCTCATCGTTGCACCGGGTTTAGACGTACAGTACATTAAAGCTGGTACCTAGACATTTGGTGTAGATGAGACCGTCCCACAAGCACTAACCAAGGAATAAATATATTTAGAGGCATACTTTATTGTCATTATTCATAAAGGCACCATCATAATGTCAAAAGTAGGGGGAGTTTAATGTCGCTGCACAAATAAACGCACAACTAATATACAAACAAAGAGGTTTTCAAATAACCTTATACTTATGTACAAAATACGAGTTTTGTGAATAAGTATTGCTTGCTCATTCCAATCAGCGACTTTTGTCTCTTTTGAAAATACTTCTCCTGATATTCCATCCACAGCAGCATGGATTGTTATCTCAACGTAGAAAGAAGCACCTTTAGCTCCTTCTCATCCAGATGTCTCCATTTCCCTCGTTCCAGCTCGTTCAAGGTAATATTCATGATTCGAATACGCTCCAGCTTCAGTACCCTGAACCCCAAAGCCTTGCACATTCTGCGGATTTGCAAATTCAGGCCCTGGGTCAAAATAATACGAAACTCATATTCACCCTGCTGGTAAACGTCACATGGTTTAGTGATGACGTTTAATATTTCAACACCGCGGGACATAGCCTGCGTAAACTCGCTTGTAACAGGCTTGTCCACGGTCACCACATATTCTTTCTCATGACCATGCTCAGAACGCATCATTTTATTAACGATATCTCCGTCATTCGTTAGTAAAATCATCCCCTCCGATGCCTTATCCAGCCTGCCAATGGCAAAAATCCGTGAATGGAAGTTTACATAACTAATAATATTGCCAGCAACCTGTTCCGCTGCCGTACACACAATGCCGCTGGGCTTATTCAGGGCCAAATATACAGGCTTTCTATTATTAACCGGAATCGTTTCCCCATCAATCAGTACGGAATCCTGCGGCTCTACATTCGCTCCAGCTTCGCAAACCGTGCCATTAATCGTGATTCGCCCGGCTGCAATCAATCTATTCGTTTCCCTGCGTGAGCAGAATCCCGTTTCGCTTATGTACTTATTAATTCGCACTATTCACCTGCTTACTTCGAATTAAAAACACCTGATTGCTTTTGCCAAATCAGGTGTTCACCTTTTTGAACTACGATATACTTGCCCGGCTTACTTACTTCTGCCGCCGCTTTTATTACCACTTGGTTTGGTACTGCCGCCTTTTGCGCCGCCTGCGGCTTTACTTCCCGGCGCACCTGTAGAAGCGTTTTTTACCCTTGTGGGCTTCGCTGTTTTGTTCCAACGTGTCCAGCCCTTACTACCTGTACCTCTGCCAGTTCCGCCGCCCTTACTTTTTGCACCCATATGATCACTCCAATAGTAGTCGTTCAGATTTAACTAAGCTATCATACCATTACTTCGGATATAATGCCTGCTTGTTTTTAAAATATATCTCTGTGAAACAAAGACTCGAAGCAAGCTCACAGCTCATATCGGTTAACGCCCTTTGGGTTATATATGGATCAGCTGGCCTTCGACAACAAATAAAGGAAATAAGGCGTCACCAGGATCGTGATAATGATGCCTGTCGGGATATCTGCTCCAAAACTGATCGTGCGGGTGATCGTATCCGCGATCAGAATGACCAGCGCCCCTACCAATGCCGTGGTAGGCAGCAATAGCTTATGATTAGGCCCTACCAGCTTGCGCGCCAGATGTGGACTAACCATCCCTACAAAAAAGAAGTTCCCGCCAAGGGCTACGCTACCAGAGGCGAGTGCCACCGCAGCAATAGTAAGACCAATAAATTCCCCTTTGATCGCTACACCGAGTCCCGATGCTGTCTGGTTCCCCAAGTTCAACGCATTAAGAGTGTACGACTTATAAAAGACGTAAAAACTAATGATGAGCACCCAAGGAAGCAGGACCATAATGTAGCTCCAGTCATCTCCCCACAGGCTTCCAGCCTGCCAGCGCAAAGCAAAATCATATTGCTTCTCGTCCAGCTTCAGTGTAATCATTAATGACAATGCGGAATAACCACTGCCCATAGCAACGCCTGTTAAAATTAAGCCGGTTGGTGAAATTTCTTTCCTCCGCCTATAGGCGAACAAGAAAATAAGAATTGCGGCTACAATGCCCCCTGCAAAGGCCAGTCCCGGCAGGACGATGGGCGAAAACAATCCCTCACTGGCGAATACAGTAACATACAAAAGTACGAACAAGCCAGAGCCGGAACTGATTCCCAGCGTACCAGGACTGGCCATGTCGTTTTTAAGCAAGCTTTGCATAATACAACCCGAAATAGCCATACCGATGCCGACCAATATACCTAGAACGATACGCGGCAGGCGAAAATCAAACACAATCAGATTCTGCTTGCGAGTCCCTTCACCAATGATAACCTTGAATACTTCCATAGGGGACAGATTCATCTTGCCCACATTCATACTGAGTATCGCCACCAAGATCGTCAGCACAACTAACAATACAATAATCCCTATACTTCTGGCAGTTGCATTGCGAGGCTGGTTCAACTAAACTCCCTCCTTTGCTTACGCACAAGGTAGAGAAAATAAGGTACACCCACCAATGCAAAGATAATACCCAACGGTGTTTCATGGGGACGGTTAATAAGTCTTCCCAATAAATCCGCTGCTACTAAAAAAACTCCACCATACAGTGCTGAAGCCGGAATGATATACCGATAATCCGTTCCGACCAGATGACGCATGATGTGCGGTACAATCAGACCCACAAAACCAATGGGACCCACCACAATGACAGAAATCCCTGTGAGCACCAAGACAATTAAGGTCGAAAAACCTTTGATTCTATTGGCATGAATACCCAAGCCTGATGCTACATCCTCTCCGAAGCTTAAGATCGTGATGGAGGGAGAAAGAATAATGGCACAGATTACACCCAATATGAATAAGGGCGCAATGATAGCCAATTCGTTCCACTGGGCACTGGCTGTACCACCTGCTGTCCAATAATCAAGTGCTTGGCCGATCTTATATTTAATAGCAATAAAAGAACTAAACGCACCAAAAAGCATGGAGATGGACATTCCAGCTAACACCAGACGCTGAGGGGTCATCCCCCGTTTACCTATAGATGCAATATAATACGTAATTCCAGTAGTCACTGCCGCACCCATACAGGAATACAGCATGGTTTCTGCATAGGTACGACCGGGTAAAAAGGCCATACATAACGCGATAGCAAATGTCGATCCTGAGCTAATACCAATGAGCCCAGAGTCTGCCAGCGGGTTGCGGGTAGTTCCCTGCATAATGGCCCCGCAAACCGCCAGACTGCACCCTACAATGATGTCAGCCACCGTACGCGGGAAACGCAGAGTGTGAATAATCTGATGCTCTGTAATACCAGGATCAAACTGAAACACAGCGCCCCATGCTAATTTCAGGCTCATTTCCGCGGCTCCAAAGGTAATAGAAGCTGCGGTTACCAGCAGCAGTAGGATCAGACCTAAGATCATGTATCCTATAAAATGAAGTGTTCCTTTTTTGTTTTGCTCTTTGTGAGTAGACATACATTACATCCTTAATGGGTCAATTATGCTCTGCTTACTTCGTCTTTTCCAGCAATCTGTTTGTAATATAGTCCAATTGCCCCGTCATGCTCAAAACGTCAGAGTAGTAGAACAGGCCTGCATAATCCGCTGGAATCTCGATGATATTCCCATTTTTCACGGCCGGGATACTGCTCCATATTTTCGTTTTGGCAAACTGAGATTCCTTGCCTTCCTGCTTGAACCAGAGGACATAGTCGCCAAAATATTCAGCAGCCACTTCATAGGATAAAGACCCTCTGCTCTCTCCTGAATCCTTAACTAACTTTTCGAGTTTTTCCGGTTTGTGAAGTCCGATATAGTTATACAGCAACGTTCCGCCGCGTGAGCCTGTTTCATAATATACTCCGTAGGAGTCGCTACCCCAATCCTCGAATATGCTAAAGGTTTTGTCTTTGAAAATGTCGGATTTTAATTTTTCTTTAGCATCATTGAGCTTGCTTTCAAAGGTAGCAATCTCCTTGTCCGCTTCTGCCTCATGACCTGTGGCCTGTCCTAAGAATTTAACCCGTTCAAGTGCTGTCATTTTATTTTCAGGCATCACCAAGACGGGCGCAATTTTGGACAGCTTGTCATAATCCTTAGTGTCATATGTAATGATCAAGTCAGGATCATACTTCATAATTTCCTCGGATTCCCACTTTTCAATATTTGGAACTCCATTTAGCTTATCAAAAAAAGGCATGGTTTTTTGCGACCACCCTGATACCGCGGCTGGTGTCAAGCCCAATGTAAATACGTCCCCAATATACCAGTTGACCACCACACGTTGAGGATTGGCAGGTACCTCAACATCCCCCATGACTGTGGATACGGTACGGGTACCGGTGTCCGTACTTGCCTCCTTTTTTGTGTCGGTGGTTTCCTGCTTGGCTGAGGACTCGGAGGTCCCTCCAGCGTTGCCGCAGCCCGAAAGAACCAAGATCCAAACAGTAAATACACATAAAAACATGCAAACCCTCTTGTTCATCTTGCTATTCATTCTTTAAACCCCCTTTAGTTTATAGTCATTGCAGCGTTACTTAGAATTATCGATATTGATAATCATTATCACTAATATAAAATTGTAAATTTCTCCTTGCTGCTTGTCAACCCTTTCTTCGAATTTGTTACTTTTGTATCACAAAATACATTCGTCTGCCTGCGATACTTGTAGTATTTATGTTTATGTACAGGTAAATAATAAATGTTGAAACCACAGTCTGTTCAACTAATTAACCCGAAGGAGTGAATCGCATGTCCATTGATGTTTACCTTAATTTTAATGGGAACTGCCGTGAAGCAGCGGAATTTTACGCAGAAGTATTTGAAACGGATAAACCAAAAATCATGACCTTTGGTCAAACGCCGCCTAACCCTGAATATCAGCTGCCAGAAGAGGCAAAAGATTTAGTCATGCATACACGCCTTGATATTGATGGGAGTAATGTTATGTTTTCCGATGTTTTTCCTGGCATGCCTTTTGTTGTCGGGAACAATATAAGCCTCTCCTTCGTCAATAAGGACATTGATAAAATTAAATTACTATTTGATAAACTGAAAGAAGGTGGAGAAGTAGGCATGGAGCTTCAAGAAACATTTTGGAGTAAATGCTATGGCAGTCTTAAAGACAAATTCGGAATTGAGTGGCAGTTGAATTGTGAAAGTGAAGAAACAGGCGAGGAAGTTCCTGAAAAATAGATTGGAACAGCTAATGTGGAATTTTTCTATTTCAGGATTTTGCAAATTCCTCATTTAAGAAAAATTCCACATTTTTTGTATAGAGAGAATTTGTCTGAAGCTAAAAGTCACCGTAACTGAGAACTGCGGACGCTATTCAAGGTAATCAAGTTGTTGACAATCTACCGGGCAAGTACCATTTGGGAATGTAGGTTTGAAATTCATCATAGGCATCCAACACCAACTCAGCGCGATGCACCCTATCGTCAACCTCTTCTTGTCCAAACGGAATCGCCCAGTGAATAGATGAGAGTTGGTTGCTTGCAATATACAAGGCCATTAATCTGAAAAATAAATCAGGTACATGATGATTAAAATAACCGTGGATACGACCCGAAGCGAATAATGGGCTTACGCCTGCACACCAGGTAATACGATTGAATTCTTCCCAAGGATCGCCATAATCCAGTCTGTTAGTCTGTTAAAATCAATGATACCCAGTTCACCAGATTGGGTGATCACCATGTTCCCTACATGATAGTCTCCATGCTGAAAAGTTTGAGGACGATCTTCTAATAGATGACGATTTTGCTCAATAAAGTGGATCGCTTGATCTGCTCCCCTAAAGGGAATGCCGCAAGCTATATAATTGGTGATATATCTGTTTATTTTGGCATTATAATATTCAGCCCAGGGTACTTGATTTGGCTCCGCAGGAATGTCATGCATTTTTCTCAAGATTTCACCTGCCTGGACCCCGAGTTGATACTGATCGTTAGCATTTAAGGCGGGAATCATTTTCTCTGCATCCTCTCCCTCAATCCAGGTAAATAAGGAATATACTTACTCTTCATGATTACAAATCCCGAAATCAAGTGGTCGGGACATTAAAATATCCTTTAGAAAGTCCAGCTTTTTAACAGATTCATACTCCCATTTTTTCTTTTTATATTGGGCTATATCCGATACTCGAAGTAGTAGCCCCCTGTTATCTTTTGTTTTGATATCGTATTTTTTATCTTTGGACCAGCCTTTATGGACTTCTTCTACTGTATCCCATGTATGGGCATCCGGAATTTCGCTAAACATGTTAATCATCTCGTTACACCTCCTGTGGGACAATAGGCTCTTGCTACGCTGATAGGCTTATTTCAAGCCCAAGTCAGTAGTAGCAAAGGAGGTCAATACTTAGTAAGAATAAGAAAACTCATTTTTGAATTCATCCACCCGTTGGATGAT
Organism: Paenibacillus sp. NRS-1781; assembly: GCF_050467745.1. Taxonomy (NCBI): domain Bacteria; kingdom Bacillati; phylum Bacillota; class Bacilli; order Caryophanales; family Paenibacillaceae; genus Paenibacillus; species Paenibacillus sp. NRS-1781. Next base: position 114,019 of record NZ_JBITPI010000035.1, on the reverse strand, counting down.
GTGCAGAATATTCCGACCTTCACGGGTACCATCAATAATACGACGAGCTTGTTTACTGTCTCCGATATTCACGACTTCCACTTGATATTCCTTACCGTATTCGAGCAAGCTGTCCATAAGCGGACTGAATGAGCGCATTCCCAAGCATACGAAACCGAGATCAAAAGGAATCTCAAACTCCTGTTCTCCGTGTTTTACTTTGAAACGGTCGCTGCATACTTCTGTCAAAGCAGTTTCCGTATGAACGTTCACTTCCCGCTCCTCAACCATTTTCATCATGGAAATACGAGTAATCATATCCAGATCTTTGCCCAGTAACGGCATCATTTCAATAATGGAAACCTTTTGAGCACCACGTTCTGCGTAATATTCGACAACGTCCAATCCCACGGCTCCGCCACCTACTACAACAATACGTTTGCCTTCAAACTCTTGGAAGTTCTCCATATTGTGCAAAAGATCAAAGATAGAGAATACTTTGGAACCCGGTTTACCCAATTGATCATGCAATCCCGCAATCGGCGGAAGCAGTGGTTTGGCACCTGTTGCATTGATAATAATATCAGGATTTAAAGCCGTAATCATCGGCAGATCCGCTTGGGTTCCTGTGATAATATCCAGATTGGTCAGTTGTTTGGTGCGTTGAATCAGATAATCTGGGAAATCATGAATACGCGTTTTGTCCGGCAATCGGGCAATATCACGAGCCAAGCCACCCAATTCTGGTTTTTCTTCAAAAAGGGTTACTTTGCAGCCTACTTCTGCCGCTGTACATGCCGCTTCCAGTCCTGCGGTACCGCCACCAATCACAACAACTTGAACGTTATTCTTAACGTGTTGTTTCCGGTATTCAGCTTCTCTGAACAGGTCAGGATTCACCGTGCAGCAAATCGGTTTACTCTTGGAAATACGGTGATCGGCACAGCCGATGTTGCAGGAAATACATTTTCTAAGCAATTCTTCATGGCCATTCTGCACTTTAAGCACCCAGTTCGGTTCTGCGATCAATCCTCTTCCCATCGCCAGAAGGTCAGCGTCGCCTCTCTCCAAAATATCCTGCGCAGCTTGCGGACTCCGAATATTACCTGAGGTCATGGTGACCTTACCGAATTTGTCTTTTACCGCTTTGGCCATATAAGAGCGCCAGCCATCCGGCAGGTTCATTCCATCAATCTGGAACTGGATGGAATCATTCAGAGCAGCAGACACGTTCAGAATATCTACCTCAGCATTCAAATACTCCAGCAATTCCAAGGTGTCCTCCAGTGTGTTGCCGCCTTCTGTGAACTCTTCCGCACTAAAGCGTAAGCAGATCGGGAAGAATGGGCCAACCACCGAACGAATTTCATCAATCACCAATCTGGCAAACCGTGTGCGATTTTCTGCGCTGCCACCAAATTCATCCGTACGTTTATTATACATAGGGGACAGGAACTGACTCAGCAAGTAGGAATGGCCCGCATGTATTTCCACGCAGTCAAAGCCAGCCCGTTGCGCTCTTCCCGCTGCCTCTCCGTATTTGCGAACAATGGCGTAAATTTCTTCTTTTTGCAAAGGTCTTGGAATCGCTCCACCCTTTTTGGAAGGAATATTCGAAGAAGAAACAGGCTGAACTCCATTCAATCTCCCAACGTAAGCGGAAGCACCTGCGTGGTTAATTTGGACAGAGACGCAAGCTCCATAAGAGTGAAGGGCTTCTGTTAATCTAAACAATCCGGGAATAAACTGATCATTATCCATACGCAACTGGGTCGTTCCGTTCGTACCCATTGGGAAATCCAGACAAACATTTTCTACGGTTATCAGACCGGTACCACCCTTGGCCCGTTGCACGTAATAGTCAATATGATCCTGAACGAAGCTTCCATCCATAGCCGCAAAGTTAGTGCCCATCGGTGGCATAACAATCCGGTTTTTTAACGTCATGCGACGTATTGTCAGAGGTTCAAAAATAGCAGGATAGTGGTTCATGGTTCTTCCTCCTTGCGAGTTTGTAGATTTCATGTTCAAGTTTTCATTAAAGCATTCCCACATGTGATTTTTTTCACTTTGAGGAACGTCGAGGTACTTTTGAGTACGACCGTTCCTTATAACTTGATTTTATATCATCCGATCCATAAATTCTAATGCTATTTTATGTGCTAAATCATAGTTTAAATCTATATGTTTTCACTGAAAATGAAGGCAAAGCTGTAAATATTCAATAAATCGTAACTTTCTACCGTGTAACAAAATCATTTTATAGGCTATATTAAATTTTAAGTAATAGTAACAAGGGAGGCTTATTCATGTTCAAAAATGCTTTTAAGACATTTGGCATCATTGGTAATATTGAAGCGATTTCATATCTGTTGCTCGTATGTATCGCTATGCCGCTTAAATACGCAGCCGGGATGCCGCAAATGGTAAGGTGGGTCGGTATGATCCATGGTATACTGTTCGTGACTTATGTAGTTGCGATTGTGGCCATGCTGATTTTGCGAAAGCTTTCGGTACTGCAAGGGCTTGTCGCCCTGATTGCCTCATTGCTGCCATTCGGGCCTTTCATTTTTGACCGTAAGGTACTGAAGAAAGCCGAAGCGCGCGATAATGGTGCTACTCCGGTAAAAGCTACATAGGGAAGTCAAAGAAAAGACTCCGTTGACATAAGGATTCTATAGCACAAAAAACACGGCTTTTTCGAGGTTACATAACCCCGGAACGGCCGTGTTTTTGCTCACGTTAACTTCCTGACTTTTCCAAGCTGTGATAATAGTCATTCGAGAGATCATCCAGATGATTGCGCTTGATATATCCTGCTACCGCCAAATAAGCGAATAATCCGAACAAACAGCAGCGCTTATGTAAAATGGTATATAAACCCTGCTTAATCTCTTGGGTAATTCACACTCATGATATCCATAAAAGGAACTTTGTCCGTTTCACCATTACTCTCTACATGCACCCTGCCCGTTCTCGGGTCCATTTTAACGATCTGCCCGCGGGTTGTCTCTTGGCGCCCCCATACGGTCAACACAACTTCGGATTGCTCTTGCTGCGCTTCTGCAAGCTGGTTCCCAATTTCCTCCAGCACAAATTCATCCCGGGTAGGCCGTTTGGCCACCTTCGCCTTTGCCACTTGCTTTCACCCTTCCTTTACTGCAAAATCAAATTCATTCCATTTTACCATACTTTTCATCATTTGGTGCTGGTAATCTGAGTTAATTCGTGGCACTTGCGTATAAAAAAGAGCCGATTTCTCACGAACAAGAACATCGACTCTCAAAGCTGGTCAGCCAGAAAGCAATTCCATATCCTTTTTTATTTGATCAGCTGTGGAATGTAATCCGCTACATTATAAATAGGTGCACTGCTCTGCTGAGTAAGGGCCAGAATTAAGGCGCCTTCCAGCATGGAAATAATAAGTACCGCCAGACTATGTGCCTTTTCCTCTGTCCATCCCGCTGTCTGAAGACGCTCCATATAGATATGTTGCCAATCTGTAAACGTATTCACGCAGGCACGCCGCAACGACTCGCTGATGCAGGAAGTTTCCGCAGCAGCCCAAAATCCCATAGGCATAAAGCCATTAAAGTTCGTTTGGTCCGCTTCCTCAGCTGTATTGCGGATGAAATCCTGTATGGCGAGCACAGGGTCCTCTTTCCCTGATAGCGTTTCTTTCAACTTTTTCTTAATAAACTCATTTCCTCTTCTGATGCACTCCAAAGCCAATTCCTCTTTGCCACGCGGAAAATAATAATAAAGCGAGCCCTTCGGTGAGCCACTCTCCGCAAGAATCTGATTGAGTCCGGTAGCATGGTAGCCCTGATGAAAAAAGAGCTTGGAAGCGGTTTGTACAATATTTTCATATGATTCGGGTTTAGCAGCCATATACAGCATCCTTATAATATTTAAATTTTTTTTGACAAAAAAATAACTTCACGTTTATTATATATAGACCGATCACTATAATTCAATACCCATCAATTTTATTGGAGGAACAAAAACAACATGAGTACAATGAGTCAAACAAGCTCTCCGTCTGATCCCAAGACGTTCAAGGTGCTGCCTATTATGATTGCCCTGCTGCTTAGCGGCTTTATCGGAATGTTCAGTGAAACGGCGTTGAACATTGCGCTGAATGATTTGATGCAGATTTTGCACATTACAACAGCAACAGCCCAATGGCTGACCACGGCCTTTCTGCTGACACTCGGTATTTTGGTACCTGTATCGGGCTTGCTGCTTCAAACCTTTACGACAAGACAGCTTTTCGTCACATCACTGCTGTTCTCTATTGCAGGCTGTCTCGTTGCTGCGTTGGCACCAACCTTTGCGGTGCTATTGATCGCACGCATTCTTCAAGCCGTCGGTACGGCGCTGTTATTACCGTTGATGTTTAATACGATCTTGATCATTTTCCCGGCTGAAAAGAGAGGCGCAGCTATGGGAATCATCGGATTGGTTATTATGTTTGCTCCTGCGGTGGGACCTACGATTGCGGGCCTGGTGCTGCAAAATCTGTCCTGGCACTGGATTTTCTGGATTTCCCTTCCTTTTCTGATTCTTTCGTTGATTTGCGGTATCCTGTTTATGCAAAATGTTTCGGAGATTACAAAGCCGAAAATTGACATTCCATCTATCCTGTTATCTTCTATTGGCTTCGGTGGCGTTGTGTTCGGTTTCAGTAAATCTGGAGAAGGCGGCGAAGGCTGGGCTAGCCCGGTTGTTTTGCTCCCTCTGATCATCGGAGTGGTATCCTTGATTCTGTTCTCTGTACGCCAGTTAAAAATGAAGCAACCGATGTTGAATTTGCGCGTCTTTAAATATCCGATGTTTGTTATCGGCGTTGTGATGGTCTTCCTGTGTATGATGACGATCCTTTCTACAATGCTGATTCTCCCACTCTTTTTGCAAAAAGGGCTGGCCCTGTCCGCGCTGTCCGCAGGATTGGTGCTTCTGCCCGGCGGAATTATCAATGGTCTGTTGTCACCCATCATGGGTTCCCTGTTCGATAAATTCGGTCCAAAATGGCTCGTTATTCCGGGACTTGTGATCGTTGCCGCTGTCTTGTTTTTCCTATCCGGCATCACGACAACATCAGCTCTCGTACTCATAATTGTGCTGCATAGCTGCCTGATGATCGGCATTTCCATGATCATGATGCCTGCTCAGACGAACGGTCTGAATCAGTTGCCGATGGATCTGTACCCAGATGGTACAGCCATTATGAGTACGCTCCAGCAAGTTGCCGGTGCAATCGGTACAGCCGTGGCGGTCAGCATTCTCTCCAAGGGCATGGAAAGCTATTTGAGCCAATCCAGTATGCCGAAATCTGTAGAAGAATTGGCGAATGCTATGGCGTTTGGATCACAGAATTCTTTCTTCTTTGCCATGATCGTCAGTGTAATTGGATTAATTCTTGCGTTCTTCATTCGCAGAGTTCATGTAGAAAAAGGCGCTGCTCAAGCTCCCATGCATTAATAGATAATTTATAGCTATCTATGTTCAAAAATATCCTAAAAGTGAAAAGGCTGCTGACCTATCTCCATGGTCAAGCAGCTTTTTCTTTATGATCCTATATACATATTTATATAATTACATATTTACAAACCTTCCCCATTTGGTTACGATATGCTTCATGAGATAAAGTGTAAAGATTACGATTAATATCAAGGAGGAATATCTGTTGTTTAAGAATCAGTATTTTAAACTCTTCATGCTGTCGGTACTGGCAGGGACGATGGCAGCGTGCTCTTCAGCACCATCAGCTTCAACCTCTCCATCTGCTGCAAATGCACCACAAGATAAAAGTGTTACCCTATTGTTCAATGTGCAAAGCCCTTCTGTAGATCCTCATACGGATGTGAATTACACAGCCGTTCGTGCGGGAGTGAGTGAAACGCTTGTCAAGGTGAGCAAGGATCTCAAGCTGGAGGCTTGGCTTGCAGAGAAATGGGACAGTAAGGACGGACAACACTGGACCTTCAACATCCGTTCAGGCGTGACCTTCCATAGCGGTAAAGCTGTCGATGCCGCTGCTGTCAAAGACTCTCTGGAAAGAGCACAAAAACTCAATCCATCGGTTAAAAATGCGCTGCATATCCGTGATATGCAAGCAGATGGTCAGATTTTAAACATCACGACAGACAGGCCTTTTCCGGAATTTGTATCTGAGCTGGTTCATCCGAATACGGCGGTGATAGATACCACTTCTACAGGTGATCTTCCATCAGGGACAGGACCGTTCAAGGCCACCAGCTTCCGCGCCGGAAGTGAACTGAATCTGGATCGTAATGAGCAATACTGGAATGGCGAAGTGAAGCTGAAGCATGCCAAATTCATGTTTAACGAAGACGCCAATGCACGTCAGCTTGCCTTTCAAGCCAAGGATGCCGATATTGTGTACCGCCCGCCGATTGAAAGTCTTGAATTGCTGAAAGCCGATCCCACCGTTAAGGTTGACTCTCTTCCCAGCCTGCGGACGCATCAGCTCATTTACAATATGAATAACAACGATCTGAAAAAAACGACGGTGCGCAAAGCATTCGATAGCCTGATTAATCGGGATGAGATTGCCAGCGGTATTATGTCCAGTCAAGGAACCCCTGCTCAAGGTCCATTCTTGTCTGACTTTCCTTTTTCACCAAAGTATACTACGAAAAAGTTTGATTTGACTGCTGTGCGAGAAGGCTTCAAGCAGGCTGGATACAAAGTGCAGGATGGTAAAGTTACAACGCCCGAGGGCAAGTCGCTTCATCTTACATTACTGACTTACCAGTCGAGAGCAGAACTCCCACTCATTTCACAGCTGATTCAGGCTAACGCCAAGGAGCTGGGCATAACGATTGATATCCGCCAGGTTGATAATATCGACGAATACCTTGCGGCTAATCAGGATTGGGATTTGGCGACTTATAGCAGTAATACTGCCCCGCGTGGCGATGCAAGTTACTTCCTGAATGCGACTTACATGCCTGAGGGAGCGTTGAATTATGGACGTGTGCATTTACCGAAAATGGAAGCTCTGATCACGAAGCTGAACATGACGGTGAACGAGGAACAACGTAACAAGCTAGCGCTGGAAGCCGTTGTACTAATTGATCAAGAAAACCTGCAATCCTTCCTTGTTCATCCGAATAACGTAGTGGCCTATCGAAATTACGTACATAACTGGGTGACAAGTCAAAGTGAATACTATCTGCTGACTCAGGATCTGGATGTGAACTAAGATGCTCAAATCCATTGGCAAAAAGCTTTTCGAACTTGTATTGTTCTTTCTTATTCTCTCCTTTGTCAGCTTCTGTCTGCTCAAGCTTGTTCCAGGCGATCCCGTCCGGAGCATTCTCCGGGTAGATGATGTCGCGGTGTCCAATCAGCAAATTGCGGATATGCGCAGTCAACTGGGACTGGATCAACCGTTACCTGTGCAATATGGCAAGTGGCTGATTCAATTACTTCAGTTTGATTTTGGAAAGTCTTATTTAACCCATCGTCCGGTATTCACAGAGTTCATGGAAAAGCTGCCTTATACACTTCTCCTTACTGGAGCCTCCCTGTTCATCATGCTGCTGATTGCTCTTCCATTGGGAACTCTGTCAGCGTTGTATCGAAATCGCTGGATTGACAGCGTCAGTCGCGTATTTGCCTTAATCGGCTCCTCGATCCCAAGCTTCTGGATGGGTCTCTTGTTTATGGAGTGGTTTGCGGTTAAACTGCGAATTTTACCGTCCATGGGAGAGGGAACCGTTTTTCATCTGGTGCTCCCTTCCCTTACCTTGGGGCTGGCAATGTCTGCTGTCTATGTACGGATGATTCGTGCTAGTCTGATCGAAAGCTCGGGACAGGACTTTATTAAGGCAGCACAAGCACGTGGAATCGGTCCGTTGCGTATCTTTTCCAGGCATATGTTCCGTCACAGTCTTGTGCCACTCATTACGGTGTTCAGTGAGAGTATAGGCAGCCTACTGGGAGGTACTGTGGTAATCGAGGTGCTGTTTGCCTATCCGGGGCTGGGCAAATGGATTGTCGATGCCATTGCTGCGAGGGATTACCCGATTATTCAGGGCTATACGCTATTTATGGCCGTGTTTATCGTATGCATCAATATTTTGGTAGAACTGTCCTACCGTTGGGTTAATCCTGAAATTGCTTTGAAGGAGAAACGATGATCATGATAAAATCCATACATGCCGAATACAGGCAGCTCATCAAGATGCGACTGTCCAAACCGTGGATCGTAACGCTCTCCATCCTGTTCATTCTTGCAGCAATTGTAGTGCTTCCCCTTCTTGCCCTGCAAGATCCGTACCGTGTCCAGATGGGGAATCGACTCCAACCGATCAGTGCTATACATTGGCTGGGAACTGACCATTTAGGCAGAGATATGCTGTCAAGGGTGATGTCAGGACTTCGGATGACTGTCGGAACCAGTTTGTTGATATTGACCGTTTCACTGGTTGTTGGGGTTCCACTCGGGCTACTGTCCGGGTTTGTTGGAGGCTGGATTGATCGCGTATTCAAGCGGGTGATTGATGCTTTTATGACATTACCTGATTATATCTTTGCCATTGTACTGAGCGGCCTGCTCGGGCCGGGCTTATTGAATCTTATTTTCGCCGTGACCGCAGTAAAATGGGTTAGTTATGCACGGCTCGTGCGCAGTATCGTTCTGGCTGAGAAGCAAAAGGATTACATTTCATTATCCATACTGGCGGGTACATCCTCCCTGCGAATTGTCATGCGACATATTCTGCCCCACACGATCGGGAATGTACTGGTACTGGCTACGCTGGATATTGGCAAAATCATTTTGATGATTGCCTCTCTGTCCTTTTTGGGCTTGGGTCCACAGCCACCGATTCCCGAATGGGGCACAATGCTGAATGAAGGGCGAGCATATTTTCAAATAGCTCCCCACCTGATGCTAGTTCCCGGGGTTGCTGTCTCACTTACGGTACTCCTGGCGAATGTCCTGGGAGACAAGCTTCGTGACCAATATGATGTCAAAACCCGGACGGAGGTGTGAACCGGTTATGCTGTCTATTAAAGACCTAACGATTCAGACCAAAGCAAAAACGATCGTAAACCGGCTGGAGCTTGCCGTTCGTCCGGGGGAATGGTTTGCTCTCGCCGGAGAAAGTGGTAGCGGAAAAAGCATGACCGCGTCTGCCATCGGCGGTCTTCTTCCCTCTTCCGTTACAGCCAAAGGGATCATTGCGTGGAAGGAGAATAATTTACTTGCCCTATCAGCCAAACAAATGCGTTCCTTGCTAGGCAATGAAATCTCTTATATTTTTCAAGACTATCACGGGGCATTCACCCCCTTCCTTCGTATTGGAAGCCAGTTGGACGAGCTGATACGTGCCCATGGCAGACAGGATCGTAAAGCGCGCAAACAACGCTGTATCGAGGTGCTGGAGCGTGTACAGCTTCCTGCGGAGCGTGTGTATCGCAGTTATCCGTTCCAGCTCAGCGGCGGACAGTTGCAACGAGCCGCTATTGCTGCTGCACTGCTGCTGGAACCAAAGCTGCTCATTGCCGACGAGCCAACAACCGCGCTCGATACACTGACAGCCCACCGGGTTCTCCAACTCATCAACCGGATACGGATGGAAACAGGGATTTCCGTATTGTGGATCACTCACGATCTACGGCATGTCCGCAAGTATGCGGACCGAATCGCGGTGATGCGTACAGGTTCACTGGTGGAGACTGGAGAGACGCAAGCCGTACTGGATCATCCTTCGCATCCGTATACACGCCGGCTGCTAGCGGCCATTCCGCCATTGTCTCCAGGCGCTCCCGCACGTTTGCCCTACAGCACCGAAGAACAGACCACACCAGATAGGAGCGGATCACTTGGATAATGAAGCATTACCTCCTCAGCGGCTTGGCATTTCCAAGCCCGTTGTCACTGTTTCTGGTTTGACGAAGGCTTACGCAGGGGGAAAAACTGTGCTGCAAGATATCTCTCTGTCGATTTCCACCGGAGAATGTCTGGGTGTCGTCGGGGAAAGCGGCAGCGGAAAAAGTACGCTCGCTCGCTGTATTTTGACGCTGGACCCGTTGGATCAAGGCGAGCTGGTGCTAGATGGGCGTGCAGTCCGGGGATTAAAGCGAAGCGAATTAAAGCGTATTCGTAGCAGACTTGGCGCCGTGTTTCAGCATCCAACTGCGGCTTTGAACTCCAGACTGACGATCCTGCAATCGTTGATGGAACCGCTGGATCAGCTCAAAGGCTATGTTCCCTCCTATATGAAGGGTATGCCTTCGGGACGTAGGAACATGGCTGAGCACTTGCTCGGTATGGTGAAGCTTCCCTCCAGCTATCTGGATAAGTATCCCCATCAGCTCAGCGGCGGGGAGAAGCAACGCGTAACCATTGCGCGTGCCATCAGCACCGAGCCGGATTTTATCGTGCTGGATGAGCCGACGGCCAGTCTGGATGTGACCACACAGGCCACCGTTTTAAATCTGCTAAAGGATTTGCAGGATGAACTGGGATTGGCATATCTATTTATTTCTCATGACCTGGCAGCCGTGCACTTTATGAGTGACCGGATCATGGTTATGAAAGATGGCAGTGTCCTTGAGCATTTTCCCAAGGAAGCTTTATTTCACTCAGATCGCCATTTCTATACACAATCGCTACTGGAGGTTTTTTCAACATGTTGCCTTCCCACAGAGCCTATCTTGCTTTAGCCATTCCTTTAATTATCTCGACGATTACAACCCCGCTACTCGGTGCTGTGGATACAGCGGTAATCGGTCATTTGAGCCACTCTGCCTATTTGGGCGGTGTGGCAGTAGGCACTCTTATTTTTAATACTTTATATTGGCTGTTTGGCTTTCTGCGAGTCAGCACATCGGCTTTTACGGCACAGGCGGCCGGGGCTAAAAATAACGACCAGGGTATAGCCGCCCTCATGCGTCCGATGGGGATTGCTTTGGTGATCGGTGCGTTGTTCATTCTGCTGCAAAAGCCGATCCTGCTAGCCTCCCTCCAGCTTATCCATCCTGCTGAGGATGTGGCGACGCAGGCATCGATTTATTTTAACATTCGTATTTGGGGAGCTCCCCTCACGCTGGTGAACTATGTACTGCTCGGCTGGCTAATGGGATTGTCTCGCGTAAAGGCTACACTGTTTTTGCAAATTTCCATGAATGTTATCAATATGGTGCTGGCTATTGTATTCACACAAATCATGCAATGGGATGTAGCTGGTGTGGCTGGCGCTACTCTAATTGCTGAGGTCCTCGCATGTGTACTTGGTTTTGTGCTGGTGCTTCGTTCGTCGGTCTGGAAAGAATGGAAGCGCAGCGGACATCGGGATTGGCGGGGGTGGTTTGGAGCTTCTGAGCTGAAAAATGTCATGGCAACGAATCTGGACCTTATGATCCGCACAGCCTGTCTGCTGACGATGTTTAATCTGTTTACATCGCGCAGTGCGGGCTTTGGAACCGATCAGCTTGCGGCGAATGCTATTTTGCTGCAAATCCACTACCTTATGGCTTACTTTTTTGACGGATTTGCCAACGCAAGCAGCATTATGACAGGTCAGGCCCGGGGTGCAAGGGATCAAAAAATGCTGCAAAGAGTGATTCATTTATCCTGGTTCTGGACGATTGTAACTAGCGTGCTGACGGGTGGGCTGTATTTTGCACTGAAGGAGCCGCTTATTCGTCTGTTTACCGATAACGCTACGGTGATTAGCCTTACGGGTCCATATAACGTTTGGCTAGTCGCCTTTCCACTGGCCGCCGGACTGGGTCTGGTCTTCTACGGTGTATTTACAGGTATGACGGTGACGTACCCAATCCGTAATTCAATGCTCATTTCATTGGTCTTCTTTTTGATTGCGCTGTTCTGGTGCGTTCCCCACTATGGGAATCATGGGCTTTGGCTCTCGTTCATCGTATTTGCTTTAGGGCGGTCGCTGTTTCTTGTGATCTATTTGCCTCGGTTGCAGAGGATATAGCTTGCTAACGAACGTGTTAATGCGTGCTTCTATGACCGCTGCGCGGACGGATCATTCTTACGATCGCCCTTGTCTCCAGATTTACACCGCTGAGTATGATTCAATAAATCTGGAGACAACAGCGATTGGAGCAACGTTCCGTTCGCGGAGCGTCCACCACAAACACCTGCTTTACATCGCACATAAAAGTAAAGGATGTCCCATCAACCATCTACATGATGGCGTTGGGACATTCTTTTATTTTAGGAGAAGCCTTGAAACTAACGTATGCCAATACCTCTATTCGCCCTTAGGAACAGTCAAGCCCAAACCTTCGGCTACACGGCGTCCGTACTCAGGATCAGCCTTATAGAAATGTCCAATCTGACGCAGCTTGATTTCATCACTTTCCACCGGCTTCATCGCACCCACGATGTTTTGTACCAGACGCGCCCGTTCTTCTTCGCTGAGCAAGCGGTACAGATCGCCCGGTTGAGTATAGTGATCATGATGATCATAACCCACACTTTGTGCTTCTCCACTCACTTCAAAAGGAGCGATGTTGTGCGCTGGAGACTCTTTCGGCCCACCGAGGCTATTAGGCTCATAATAGACCGATCTGCCACCATTGTCGTCACTACGCAATGCACCATCACGTTGATAGTTGTGTACTTCCCCATGTGGTCGATTGATCGGTAATGAATTGTGATTTGCGCCTACACGGTAGCGATGTGCGTCTCCGTAGGCAAACAGGCGTCCTTGCAGCATTTTATCCGGAGATGCTTCAATACCTGGAACGAACGAACCCGGAGAGAACGTTGCTTGCTCTACTTCTGCAAAATAATTCTCAGGATTGCGATTTAATACCATGCGTCCCAGCTCGATCAGCGGGTAATCCTTTTGCGACCATACTTTCGTCACATCAAATGGATCAAAGCGGTATGTGTCCGCATCCTCCACAGGCATCATTTGCACATGAAGCCTCCATGCAGGGAAATCACCCTTGTCAATGGCATTAAACAGATCTTCGGTATGATAATCCGGGTGTTCACCGGCAATTTTGGCAGCCAGTTCTACATCGAGATTTTGAACGCCTTGCTCTGTTTTAAAATGATATTTCACCCATACCGCCTGCCCTTCGGCATTGACCCACTTGAACGTGTGGCTACCGAATCCATGCATATGTCTGAGTGTAGCGGGAATGCCGCGATCGGACATCAGAATACTTACTTGATGCAGCGATTCAGGAGATAAGGACCAGAAATCCCAAACGGCATTAGGGTTTTTCAGATGAGTTTGGGGGTGACGTTTTTGCGTATGAATAAAGTCCGGAAATTTGATAGCATCCCGGATGAAAAATACGGGTGTGTTGTTACCTACGAGATCGTAGTTGCCTTCCTCGGTATAAAACTTCACCGCAAAACCACGCGGGTCGCGTACCGTATCAGACGAGCCTTGCTCACCGGCAACCGTAGAAAAACGGATAAACATCGGTGTGCGCTTGCCTACCTCAGATAAAAAGCTTGCTTTTGTATAGGCAGATAAATCCTTAGTGACTTCAAAATAGCCGTGCGCCCCTGCGCCCTTGGCATGAACCACACGCTCCGGCACACGTTCCCGGTTAAAATGCGCAAGCTTTTCCAGTAGATGCACATCCTGAATCAATATAGGTCCGCGTGATCCAGCCGTTATAGAATTTTGATTATCACCGACAGGAGCGCCCCAGCTGGTAGTCAGGTTGGTTGGTTGTTTATTCATCATTGAAATCACCTCTTGAATGAATTGGTTGGTTATGTGCTGTAAACAAAAAACCTCCCGCCTCTAGCGCCGAACATCTGAAAAAACTAGGGGGAAATTTCAGACGGCTTCAAGATCGAGAGGTCTATTCTATTTAAACATGAATTCCATTTTAGATAATGAAGATTTCAGGAAGATTTGGAAAAGGTTTGGCGAAGATTAGAGCAACAATGATTCCCTATCGAGAAAATCTAGTATATCCTGAACCGACTGGCCAATCTCCCGGCCTTCAGTGGATACGATGAGCTCAGGCTCCAAAGGTGCCTCGTAAGGCGCATCAATACCAGTAAAATGGCGTATTTCTCCGGCTCTTGCCTTCTTGTACATGCCTTTGGGATCACGTCGCTCGCATTCCTCGAGACTGCACTGGATATAGATTTCATAACAGCCTTCCTGCTGTAAAATGTTCTTTACCATTTCACGATCCTCACGATAAGGAGAGATCGTAGCACAAATCGTCAGCACTCCCGCATGTGACATCAGCTTCGCTACTTCAGCAATACGACGGATGTTTTCTTTGCGGTCAGCGGGCAGGAAACCCAGATTGCGATTTAAACCATGCCGAACATTATCCCCATCCAAAATAAACGTGTGTATGCCTCGTGCAAATAATGCTTTTTCCAGTGTGGAAGATACCGTTGATTTTCCCGAGCCAGACAGCCCCGTAAACCAAATTACCGGGCTTTTATGCCCATTCAGAAGCTGGCGCGCTTGCTTGTCCACGTCTGACGCATGCCAAGTGACGTTCTCATTTGGATTCATTCAGCACTCTCCTTTTTCATAATTTATCACTGTATATGGTTTTTGAAACACGTCCCCCGGCTTTAGGAAAGGCCGTGTTTAAAGGCATTCAAGGTACGCTGTCCTGCTGTATGATCCAGCACCGCAAAAACAATCCGGTCAAACAACAATCCATATCCTTCATCTACAAGCACTTGCTTGAACCAGACGGCAACCTCTTCCGGCTTATTGCGGAATACCCCACAGCCATAGGCTCCCAGCACAAGTTGCTCTACTCCATTTTGTGCAGCCAAGCTGAGTATGTAACGGATTCGCTCCAGCATCACTTCGCCAATCCGATTTACCTGCTCTGGCTCCCGTTCTCGCACGACTCCAGCATTAACAGCAGGTGCGGTCAGAAAAGCGACTAGGTACGGCTTCTCCAGCAGCATTCCCTGATCATCCCGAAATACCGGCACATCAGGCGAATAAATCATATAATCCGAATAAAAACAGCTCCGCAGCTTCCGGTTGTGCTGGTACATCTCTTCCATTTGTGAAATACAGGGATACAATGCTGACGAACGAGCCAAGCTTTCCTCCTGTGCCTGACTTCCTCCGAGAAATCCGCCTCCCGGATTTTTGGCTGATGCAAAATTCAGACATGCCACGTGCTCCAGCTTCTCCGAAACCTGGAGCCTATACGCCGCCTCCAATGTGCTTTCTCCCGTAACTTCCATCTTCTCATGAATCGTCTGTTGCGTCAGCCGAGAAGACTCTAATGCGCCTTTTAATAGAAGAATCTTTTCCTCCGCCTCTTGTTTTACAGCCACAAGCAGGGATGGTGCATATAGCTTGGAGCCTGTGATGGCATTGCTTACCTCTTGTGCAATATTTACTTGTGCCTGTTTGGTATTCGTATAATATCCATTTTCCAGAATAGATAGCGTTTCCTGTGCCATATGTGATCGAGTATCCCGGTTGCTCCGGGGGTTCATGGTATGTTTCATGATGAATATTCCTCCTTTTGCAGTACATCCTCACGTAGTTTCGTCAATATTTCTCCAAGCCAATTTGTGCCTCGCCATGATTTACGACAGCGTATGCGGGCATCTGTTTCAGCCAATCCTACCCCCCAAATCGTGTCCGTCGGACTAGCCTCAACCAGCGTAGTTCCTTTCGTTTTGAGCAGATGCTTAAGTAAATTCGAATTTTGTGTAAATTTGGCGTAGCTGCCGTCATACACAAATTGTCGGCAATTCGCCTCCCACAAGGATTGATCAAATCCGCGCACACTACGACCATGTGCTTTTTGCTCCCGAGGGGTAGAGGCTTGCATAATTTTACTGGCCGCCTCTTCATCTCCAAAAAGCTCAGCCTTTTTAAACATCATATATTGCTCCGCACAGTTGAATTCCAATCCATCCACGATAAACACAGAGGGGTACCATTGTGAAAATGGCGACTGACTGCGATAAAAAAATGTAAACTTTTCCACGTTAATTCCTCATTTCATATTACTCATGCTACATAAAACGCGACCGGGGCTTGAAGCGGTATAACTTGGATGGACGATGTCCGGCCGCCTTTCTGTATTCATTCGTCTCTTCCACAAGTTCGGCTATTTTACGACGGAAGGCTGCGGCCAACAGCTCCTTACCCAGAATAATTTCATATACCTGTTGAAGCTCACCCAATGTAAACAGGGATGGCATCAGGTGAAAAGCAATATCTGTATATTCTATTTTGCTGCGCAAACGCTCGATGCCGTACACAATAATTTGGGCATGGTCAAAAGCAATTCCTTGTGATTCCAGCACTTCTCGCTTAACCTCAATGGTTTTCCCCTTGAGAATTTCAGTCACTTTTACTTTGGCTGACAGGTGAATGTCCCCATGCTTCAATGTAATGTCAATGTCTTGTTCCCATCTGTAACCTTCCGGCTGATTCGTCCGTGTCTCCTGAGCCACACTGTAGTCCAACTCAAACCATTGGGCATCCGCAGCATCATCTCCGGCTTGTACCTCCAGTGAATCGTGGTCTACCAATGCCATGTAGGCGCAACTGATGACCCGCGTACGTGGATCACGTGTTACATCTCCCCACGTATATAGCTGCTCCATATAAATCCGGTCTACATTCGTTTCAGTCTTAAGCTCACGTCGTGCAGCCTCTTCCAGGCTTTCATCCATCCCTACAAAGCCGCCTGGCAACGCCCATTGTCCCAGAAACGGATGCTCCCCCCTCTGGATCAGAAGCAACTGGAGTGTCTTCTCAGGTAGCTTGCGGTAATTGTGCTGAAGCTGATCCATCACGGTAAAAAGCAGCATATCTACCGTTACCGATGGACGCTCGTACTGGTTGGCATCATATGCGGCCAAAAATTGTTCCTCCGTCAAGCCGTTATGATTGTGCTTCGATATATCTGTCACTTGCGTCACCTACCTGTTCATATATGGGTTATAGTTGCTTTCTAAATCAAGCAGCGAAAACAGCTTATGTAACATTCTTTTATTTTAACTCAATGATAAAAACAAAATGTTAATATCAACACAATAATATATAATTCCAGCTTCGTCAACAGCAATCCTATGTCTCAAAAAAACCAAAAGAGAAACCCTGGTCTTGTATAGACTGGGTTTCTCGACAAGCTAAGTAAAGCCTTCTTTATTCATACCAAAGATCATTCGTTTCAACTTCTTGAAGACTGCTCAAAAACGATTTTGAGTTGTCAACATAAAGTTCAGTGTCGATATAGTACAGTTTTTTATCGTTTAAGCATTGATCAATATAATCTGCATTCAATATACTTTTATCCTCTACATTGGCGGCAAATGCCTGCAACTTGGGAAGCGCGGTTTTCTGATATTCAAGCCATGAATGATGGAATCCGGCTGGTTCTTCCAAGCAATAGATGTCATGATACAGCGCTTCGGCAATCCCCTTCTTCCTGAGATAGTCCGATGAGAATGGCATACTTTTGAAGTAACGACCCGTCATCGCGAACACACGATAGCTCCAATGAGGAGCACCGTGATTAGATTGGCAAAAAAGGTTCAGAAAGAATACGGAATAGTGCATTTTAATTGTAATAATCTGGTGTTTCTTCACTTCCGAAACAATCCGATCCGCCATCCGACTATCAATGATCTCATCGAAGTCAGCCAGAATGATCACATCATCATCCTCGACCCTATCCCGCAAGATAGAGGTACTCCTGTTTCTTTGACAAGCCTCATTATGAAATGCGCTGTTGTAGCTGAGCAGACGCCAATACCAACGGTCAAAGTTATCCGCACCACAGTTGGCCACATCAAAATACAATTGATGCTTCAAGGGTTCACGAAACAGATCATCAGCATGAAATGGATGATGAATCACCTTCGGGCCAAGATAATTTGAATTGAAGTTGCGTGGCTTATCTAAATAACTGAAAGTCTTGTTAGCCTCGACCACATGCAGCTCGTCAATCCAGCGGTCATTTTCTCTTATTTTAATATCTGCAATCCGATTTTCATTAAAAAAAGGACAAAATTCGTATATTTTCATAACCGGAAGCTCCCCTCTACTATCGTAGTGTACGGATGAACATTGATACTGCGGCAAAGATGCCCGGAAATTAAACGTACAAGCTCGGCGATGGTCTGGTCTTCATAGTGCAGTGAACTGTAATAGCAGGTTACACTTAATCTGTCGTGTTTTAAGCTTGCCGTCATATTTAACCAGTAGGCGGAGGGATTGTCGGCCGCATTGGTATTTCCGAAAGGAACAGCCAAAGGCTCATAAAAATCGTCGGCTAGTCCATTTATTTCCTCTGATTGGTAATGGAAAAGCATGTGTGTTTCGTCTTTTAGTGACTCCATATTGGGATAAATATCCTGTATCATATATCGTAAAATAAAGTAATCCAGTCCTTCAGATGGAATATGCTGCAACGTGTGTTTGACATGTTCTAGAATGATTTCCCAATTCTTTGAAGGCTCCTCTTCGGGAATCTGGATTCGAATGGGATAAGCTCCGGCAAAAAAACCAATCGTACGATCAATCACAACCCCCCGCAAAAAAGACTCGCGTTGATAAGACATCACATGCAGCAGCAAATCGGATTGCTTTTTCAATTGGTAGCAAGCCTGTGACAATGCTGTTAGTATCATGCTAAGCGGTGTAGTATGCTGCTTCACAGCCAATTCTTTTAAAAGACTAATATGTTCCTCTCCTTCAAGCAAATCTTGCGTTATGGTTGTCATGTGGCGGTGGAGAGGCTGGATCTCCGAATCCCTGTCGACCTGAAAAGACTCACCACCTTCTACAACCTTTCTCCAGTAGATTGATGCTTTAGAAGAAACGTCTTTCGCCGCATATTGTGTCAACGCCATGCACCAATCCCGATAACTGCTTTCCTCCTCCCCATGTAACGCCAAATCACTCCCCGTTCCCGGCAAGAGAAGATGCTTCAAATCCTCTAAAAAAATGTTTATGGATATGCCGTCAAAAATTAAATGATGGAACAGGAGCAATATCACCTGCTGTCTCTCTTCGCAATAGTAATCAAACAGCACGACCTTCCATAAAGGGCCCTCCTCGATGTCAAATTCATGCTGAACCTTCGCGCAGTATTCCGAAATGTAGGTATCATGTGGCCTTGGGATCGCTTGCAGCTGCACGTAAGAAACAACCTGTTCCACACTCATTTTCTGCTCATACTGATACCATTCATCATGATCCAGTTGAGCAAATGACAGCCGTAGGGCCGCATGTTTGTTCAATAGTACCTCCAGCGAAGCGTTCAGCAATTCTCTGGGAACATATTTCTTGAGCAGAGCCAGGTAAGGCACATTAAACATGTTGCGATTCGCCAGATCTCTTTGAAAAAAACGTTGTTGTACGGCAGACAGTGGAAATCCATCATCCGGGTATACTTTTGTTGTAGACTGAATAGTTGGGATATCCATATTCGGACTAAGAACAGTGGCTGTATCCGTCACTCCCCTGCTTAATGAAAGGGCTAAGCGTTCGATGGTCTGCTCGCGAAATACCTGGTTGACTGTAACCGGATAACCATTTTTTTGCAGTAGGCTCGCTATACGCAGCGCAGAAAGCGAATGTCCTCCCAACGCGTGAAAGTCTTCATCCTTGCGGATGTGGTCAAGCTTCAGAACCCTGCTCCAAATCTCTTCTATTATTTGTTCCAATTCGGTTTTTGGTCCAGAATTTGATTGTTTATCGCCCCTATGGATTTCTGGCAAAGGAAGCTTTTTACGATCGATTTTCCCGTTGACCGTTAATGGGAACGTCTTCAGCCAAACGTAGCGAGAGGGTAGCATATAAGATGGAAGACTGTCAGTCATAAAAGCATGAAGCTGTTCCTCCCGCTCTTCCTTTTCCGCTGTATAGTAAGCGATCAGCCTCATATCCGCGTGAATCTCGCGAGCTACGACCAGACAATCTTTTACGACAGGGTAGCCGCCAAGACGGAACGCGACTTCTCCGGGTTCGATTCGATAGCCGCGAAGCTTCACCTGATCGTCAACCCGTCCAATATATTCGATATTACCGTCCGGCAACCATCTCGCCCAATCTCCTGTGCGGTAGAGAACTGGATTTACTCCTCTTTCACGATCTTTGGCAGAAGTATATGGATTTGGAATAAATACTTGCTGTGTCAGCTGGTTTTGCAGCCAATATCCCCTTGCAACCCCGTCTCCTCCTACATATAGTTCCCCGACCGCCCCGATAGGCTGAATACGCCCCTGTTTGTCCAGGATATAGCAAGTTGAATGACTAATGGGCTTGCCGATAGGGATATCTTGCTCAAAAGTCTCTTTGATCCGATAGCTCGTCGAAAATGTGGTGTTCTCCGTGGGACCGTATGCGTTAAGAATTAAAAGTTCCGGATAGGCAAGCCAGATACGATTTATATGCTTAGCCGATAAAGCTTCCCCGCCTACGACCAACCATTTAAGTTCAGCAAACATCTTTTCATTTTCTTCAATCCAGTGATTACACAGGGCGGAGCTTAGCCATAGTGTATTAATTTTCCACTCCTTCATTTGATGCTCCAGCATATGGATATTTAGAAGATCATCTTTTGAAACTACATACAGATGGCCTCCATTCAGCAATGTTCCCCAAATTTCAAACGTAGAAGCGTCAAAAACAGGCGAACCCGTATAGAGCAACCTGATATCAGAGGAAAAAGGGAAGTAGCTGGTGTTTTTGACCAAGCGAACGACATTGCGATGTTCTACCATCACGCCTTTGGGTTTTCCCGTCGAGCCTGATGTATACATCAGGTAAGCAAGGTCACTGGGAGCAATCATGTTCTCCTTCTCTTCTTGTGGTACAACTCCAGACGGGTCAAAATGCTCCGTATAAATCAGTTTTAAACGGATTCCCTTACAGGCTTCCGAGATACTTTCTGCCCCTTTCTGTGAGGTGATGATGGTGTCCAGTCTGGCATCCATAATCAATTCGCGCGTTCTATCTGCCGGAAAATCGGGATCTATGGGAACATAGGCACTTCCTGCTTTCATGATCGCTAGGATGGAGACAATGAATTCAAGAGAGCGCGGCAAGTAAACCCCGATAAACTTCCCATGACTGTCGGTATCATCCGTTAGCTTATTGGCCATGTACTGGGACATTTGGTTGAGGGCGTGGTAAGACATTACCTGGTTGTGCTCAATGACAGCGGGCTGTGAAGGCCGTAGCTTCACTTGTTCATGGAACAAGTCAACAATGGAACGATTTCTGGGATAGTCTGTATACGTATCGTTCCAGTCGTAGACGACTTGATCATATTCGTCCTTGCTTATAAAACACACGTCTCCGACGGAATGACTCGGATGTTCCAGCACATAGTGCAATGTATTTAGCAGATGCTCGGCTAGGCGACAAACCGTTGCTTGCTTCAAGCGATCTGCATCGTAAATCAACTTGAGAGTGATCTGTTCCCCGTCATTGGTAATGGTGATTGTCATCGGGTAATTGGTTTTCTCATGCTCCTCCATAGCTGACATTTTCAATTCATTTTCTGGCTGCCGATAGTCGTTCATATAATTTTCGAATGCAACGATACTATGAAAAAATGTATGCCCTTGAATGGCACTCCAGCTCTTCAGTTCGTTCAGGCTCACATAGCAGTAATCGTTCAGCTTTTGGATCGTTTGGTGAAGATCCTCAACATATTCGGTAATGGTCTGTTCCACATTCCAATGCATAACCAGGGGAAGCGTATTGATCAACAGGCCTGTGATGTGGTCCGCTTTTGACAGATCGGATCCTCTACCGGACACGATCATGCCGAATACGGTTACATCTGCATCATGATAGACTTGCAGCACTTTCCCCCAAACGAACTGCACCAAGGTGTTTAGTGAAATTTGTGCTTGCTGTACAAATGCCGCCATGCGCTTGGTCATGCTTGAATCGAATTGAATGGTCTGGATCTGCTGGTTCTTAATCGGTTGATGCACATCAGGAAGCATGCCTCTCTTCCCCATCGGCAGGAGGGTTGGCTCCGTTAGGTCGGACAAATAATCTTTCCAGAATGACTCAGCTTCTGTTCGATCTTTATTGTTCAGCCAACGAATGTAAGTCTCAAAAGAGCGGGACAGGCTATGCTGCGGCACCATGCCTTTTAAGCTGCAATCATAGATTTCATGAACCCGATTCAACAGCAGTGGCAGGCTCCAACCGTCCAGCAAGATATGGTGGTAACTCCAGTTCATTGTCCATTCCTCTGGGCTAGTCTGAATCAGTGTTATGCGGTACGCAGGCTGATGCAGATCAACACGCCGATTACGATCCGACGTTGCCCATTGTTCGATATACTCCTGTTGCCGATCTGGAGACTCTGTTCTAAAATCCAAATAAGTCCAATCCAATTCTACTTTTCGAAGGACACATTGTATGGGCTTGTCCAATTCTTCCCAAACGAAACATGTCCGCAAGCAATCATTTTCAGCAATGACGTGGCTCCATGCTTCCTGGTAACGGTTGACATCCAGCCTGCCGTGATATTTCCAACTAACCTGTACGAAGTATTGATCGGAAGATGGATGATCTAAATAATGGAATAGCAGACCTTCCTGTAAAGGACTTAAATGCATCATTTTATTCAGACCATATTGCTTAGAATAGGTCTTTACGATCTGATCCAGCGAATGCTGCTCCAGTGACACGAATGGAAAATCACTTGGTGTAAACTCTTCGTAATTAGCTTGGCTGCAATGCTCGATGATAGAAAGCAAACGTGATATGAAAGTATTTATCAACTGAGTGATGGTCGTTTCCTCATAGTGACGTTTGCTATATTTCATGAACAAATGCAATTGCCCATGAACGATGGAACAGTTAAGTTCCAACAGGCTTGTTCCATGATTCAGCGGTGAGCTATGGTCCTGTGCTGCGTCACGTGTAAAACTTAACCACTGGTCTAGCCCGCTCGTATTTGTCTGATCAAATTGACCCAAATAATTGAATAGAGCCTGAGGCTCGGAAGCTGTTAGCTCGGAACGGACTTCTTCGTTCGGATGGCAGTATCTCAAAGCACCGTATGACATGCCACGGTGAGGAATAGAACGTAACTGCTCTTTAACGGATTTGATCGTCGCCCCCAGGGAGTGAGTGTCCGTAACCCGGATGCATACCGGAAACATCGAGGTGAACCAACCAATTGTTCTTGTCAGATCCATATCGGATACAGAGTGTTCACGTCCATGCCCCTCCAGCCGAAACACAACCATCTCCTGTCCAGACCAAGCGGAGAGCGCCAGCGACCAGGCCGTAAGCAGCAGGTCGTTGATCTCGGTATGATATGCCTGGGAGCAATGATACAAGAGTAGCTGCGTATCGTCGGGGGTAAGCATTGTAACCAATTCCGAAGATTCACTGCTCATTTTATGATCCGCGCAATGGTCTACCGGCAGCACAAATGCTGCATTTTGGAGTTGCACTTTTTTCCAATAATCTATATGACTTAAAGTATCTTCATTTTTGGCATAATTCATCATTACAGACTGCCACTTTTTGTACGGATTTGAAACAGGAGACAACTCGGTACCTTGATACAATTGATCCAATTCCCGAACCAATATTCTCCAGGAAACGCCATCAATAACCAAATGATGAATCGTTATAAATAAGCGGACTTGACCTTCAGGGTGACCCTGGATTACGCCTGCATAAATCATCTGGCCTGTCTCATAATTCAGTTGTCTATTCCATGCATCACATATGCTTGAAATTTCAGATTCGGGATCAGCGATTTGCTGAATGGTGTGACTTGCAAGCTGAATGGTGGTATCCGTTCGGTAGCGCTGCGCATATCCATGCTTGCCAGCTACAATCTCCATTGAAAGCTCTGGATGGAGACGGATCAATTGTTGGATGGCCGTTTTCAGCTTTACGGGGTCACAATCACGGAGTATAAACAGCTGGGATTGATTAAAATAATGCGGTTCTTTGAACTGCTGCTCAAAAAACCAGCGCTGGATCGGTGTCAGACCAAATTCGCCTGTCAAATCAACCATACACTCTTCCTTCTTCTCACGTTCTGACCAAGTAACCACAGAAGCTAATTCCTTGATGGTTGGATGCTCTGCAACTTGTCTTGGGGTCAGCATCATACCGTGATCTCTGGCCATAGAGACGACCTGAATGGCAAGGATTGAATCTCCCCCGGTCGCGTAAAAATGATCGTTTACACCGATATCTCCTCTTTTTAACAATTGTCGCCAAATGCAAAGCAGTCGCTTTTCGAAACTGCCCTCCCCTGCTTCCGCAGCATTCTCAGCAGGGACAAATAATGTGGTCGGATCGGGAAGAGCTTGACGATCAATTTTCCCGCTTGTATTTACGGGAATTGAAACTAGCTGACAAAAATAAGCAGGAACCATATAAGCAGGTAAAATAGAGCCTACATACCGGGCCAATTCAGCCTCAGTCAGCCTTTTTAAGGCAGTATAGTAAGCCACCAGTTTATGGAAGGACTCGTCCTTCCAGGCTCGAACGACACATTGACGGATGTCAGGGTGCTGGCGAAGCTGATGCTCTATTTCACCCAGTTCGATACGGTAGCCTCTGATTTTAATCTGTTCATCACTACGGCCGATAAATACCAGTTCACCATCTGGTGTCCATTTCACGACGTCCCCGGTTTGATATAACCGCTCTCGCTGTGAATACTCATTTCCGATGATCATCTCTTTGTGAACGAAACGCTCCTGGGTCAGCTCCTCACGATTCAGGTATCCTCTGGCAAGACCTATGCCGCCCACCCATAATTCACCGGGAACACCGACCGGCACAGAATTACCAAATGGATTGAATACAAACAATCGTTTGTTATAGGCGGGTTTGCCAATCGTGATTTCTGCCTCTGGTTTGCATACCGAGGTGGAACATAAAATCGTCACTTCGGTCGGTCCGTAAGCGTTCACAAACAGTCGTCCTCTTCCCCAATAATTCACAATATCAGGCGTACAGGGTTCTCCCGCGGATACGATTGTATGCAGTTCAGGCAGTTCCCTTGGTTTCATGGTTCGCAGCACAGACGGCGTCAGCATGGCAATGTGGATATGTTTCTCTTCGAGTACATCTGAAATATCCGCATAAGGAGGCAGCTCCTCATTCGACAGCACAACAAGTGTCCCGCCTACTGTTAACGTTCCGATCCATTCGTAGACCGAAGCGTCGAAACTGATGGAAGCGAATTGCATAACTCTGGAGTCAGAGGTAATACGAAACTTTTCAACAAGGTAAGGGATTAACGTAACCAGTCCGGCGTGCTCAATAAGCGTCCCCTTCGGATTTCCAGTGGAGCCGGATGTGTAGATGACATAGGCCAGGTCGTTCTGTTTAACCTGAATATTCAAACTCTCGTCGGGATGATCGTACTGCTGCATCAGGCATTCATCTACACAAATAAGCGAATGCGCTTTCATATTTAATTGATTCATAGATAGATTTAGCTTATTTACCAGTTGGCTGTTCGTGATAATCATTTTGGCCTGCGCATCTTCTAAAATAAATCGAACCCGTTCTCCAGGATAATGGGGATCGACCGGAAGATAAGCGGCCCCTGCCTTCATAACTCCTAGCATTGCCGGGATTACATCTGCGCTTCTGTCCATAAAGATGGCAATCAGCGTGCCGGGTTGTAAAGCGCCCTCCTCTCCTGTGGAAACCGACTCTAGAATCACGCGGCCGATTTGATTAGCCCGCTGATTTAACTCCGAGTAGGTCAGCTTCTGCCCTTCAAACTCCAATGCGATTGCATCGGGAGTTCTGGCAGCCTGCTCCTCAATCAGTTGAACCACGGTTTTATCCAAAGGATATGCTTGTTCCGTATCATTCCATTGTTGCATCTGCTCGTATTCTTTCGTTGTCAGTATGGGGTGAAGGAGTACCGCTTTCTCCGGAAGATGGAGTGCATTGGCCAGTAGTATCTGAAAGTGGCCTGCGAGATTAGCGATCTGCTTTTTACCAAAATACCTGCTATCATACTGTATTGCGCATTCTAATCTTTCCGAACCATAACAGTAGCAGAGCGCAATCTCTGGTGGATTTATACCGCATAGAAAAGCTAGTGCTTTTGTGCTCGAACTTGAATGCGAGAGATCACCACAAGTTTCTACGATGCCCACATTGAAAAAATCTCCATCTATTTCTGGTGGGGAATCCACTTTCATGTACTGCGAAAGATCCTCACTCCACTCACTGCTGCTATCTCGCTTATCCCAATTTGCCTTTATTCTTTGCATCAAGGAGAGAAGATGATCTTCCTTCTCAATATGGATAAAAAGCGGATAGTCCTGACGACATCGTGTCCCCTCTTTGTCTGATAACATGGAATATAAAAGAGGTACTGTATATTGATTGGCGTAATGGGATAAAAGCACAGACCATATGGCTGCGATAAAAGAAGGCATACCCAACTGATGCTGCTGTACAAACTCCATGATCGTTTTGACCTGTCTTGTTTCCAAACGAATATGGTAAAGGACTTGATCTTTGTCTTCAGTCTGTCCGGCATCCCCTCTGCGATGGGAAAATAAAGGCAAGTAAGGTTGGATCACTTATTGAACCTCCCCTTTCTGAGACGCCATACTGGCAGCCTGATAAAAAGCAGCCCTGACTTCCTCAACCTCTATCTCGTAACTGCACCGCATCGAAAAAATAAGACCGTCTGTGTAGGAGGTAGCAATGCAGTTGAACAGCGAATAGATCGGCAGCGGATTCGGTTGCTTTATGACCGTATCATCGTAAAATTGGCTATACTTCAACCCTTCCTTTGCGCTATTGGCCAAATAGTTAAACATGAATACATCTAGCTGCTCATATTGCTTCCCAAATTGTACAAGTGTTCTGGTCCATTCCCACCTGTTTTTATAGGCAGGTCCTGTAAGCAGGTTCATAAAATTAATCGTGTGGTGTTTTAATAATTCCAGCCTATTTCTGACAGTCAGCAGCATTTCATCCGGCTTCTGCTTCATATCCATCAGCATAGGCACAAAATCAATAAACTCACCGACCGTGTTATAATACGTCGCCTCACCGTACCTTCTTCCATCATATAAAAATAACAATGGCAATCGGTCCATACTTAAATAAATTTGCAAGCCCCTTGTAAAGACAGAGAGCGCAAACTCCAAGGACGGGTTTTCAGCCGGGATGCTCACGCTAAACAGATAGGCTTCTGTGCTCGTTCTTAGCTTCGGAGATTGTAACAGGTCCTGCTTGCTTTGCTGGAACGCTTCCAGATGAAAGTCGGATATCAATGCCTGTTCAGTGATTCCGCTGGGCCCGCTTTGGATTTGTTCTACATAATCCATATAGGACTTCACTTCATCCGTAGGAAGGGATTCGTTTTGAAGCAGACTCCTATAGCAAGCCATTACCTGTCGTTCAGCTACTTCCGAAGTCACCCGATCACATATCGCATGATGATAAAGCGTAATAACAACATGCTCAC
The DNA here is from genome assembly GCF_050467745.1 of Paenibacillus sp. NRS-1781. Taxonomy (NCBI): domain Bacteria; kingdom Bacillati; phylum Bacillota; class Bacilli; order Caryophanales; family Paenibacillaceae; genus Paenibacillus; species Paenibacillus sp. NRS-1781. The sequence continues at coordinate 86,587 of NZ_JBITPI010000035.1, read as the reverse complement.
GCAGATTTCGTTTTAGCACAAACATCTGGAACAAAGTATGTTCTCCCATGTATCGGGTATTCGTCATGTATTCGTTTATCATTTCCATCAAGGGGCCATATGGATTGCAGTCCGTTAAATCGAGGATGGTGAGTGTTGGCAGATCGGCGTCGGGAAGTACGTATTCCCTCCAATACGTCCATTCATCTCTTTGCACAGGAATGCTTCTCAGTAATCCTTGACTTTGTACAAATTGAGCATAAGCCTGATTCAAAAAATCATAATTCACATATTCGTCCAGCCTAAATAGGCCAATACTCGGCGGTGTATGAAATGAAATTTGCATTTGTTGAATTCCACTTAGCGGATATTCTTGTGCCACTTGCCCCGTTTTAACCCACTGATCTCTTTTTAAATAATCTTCTTCCAGTTGCTCGCGCAACCTCGCCGCCTGATCCGTGTCCATGGTTTTCAGGCCCAGACGCTGGACAAACTCTTCTTCATCGATGACCTGGTATTGATTATCCATTTTTACTTTTTGATGCAGTGGTACAATATAATGCGGCTGCAGTTCTTTAGCGACTTTCCCGTTCATGATCCGCATGACAGGATTAACATCGTCCACAGAGTTGAAGTAAAGCACTCGAATCTCTCTCACTTCGTGAAGAAAATCCCGCACTTGGTACTTCACCAGATCGTACACACCATCTGTTTCTTGGTGCAGCCAGGAAATCAACTCTTGTTTGGTTTCTATGGTGCCCTGCTGCTTCAAGGCTCTTTCACTTTCTTGAGCCGATTGAAGATATGCAGCGAGCGCACGGATCGTCTTATAGTGGTAAATATCTGTCAAAGTGGTATGATATCCTGCCCCCTCCATCCTTGACATTAACGTAAGCGCATGAATAGAATGTCCACCAAGGTCGAAGAAGCTGTCTACAACACTGAACTGCTGAATACCTAATACATCCTGCCAGATTTCCATCAGCCTAGCTTCCAGCCCTGTCTCAGGGGATACGTATGCTGCTGCCACGGTATGTCCATTGTCTTCAAAGGACAACAGTACCTTGCGATCCAGCTTTCCATTCCGTGTCAGTGGCATCTGCTCTAATTGCATAAAAAAAGAGGGAATCATGTAATTCGGCAGCTTTGCAGAAAGCGTGTTTTTAATTTCATCTGTCGTCAGCCTTTGGCTTGCCCTAAAGTACGCTCCCAGTTGCTTCTGTCCGTTCCCATCTTCACGCACGATAACTACGGCTGCTTGTATATCCTTTATTTTTAATAGCTGTGCCTCAATTTCCCCTGGCTCAATTCGGTAGCCTCGTATTTTCACTTGCTCGTCGATCCGGCCGATATATTCAATGTTTCCGTCCGCTTGCTCTTTTGCCCAATCTCCGGTTCGGTACAACCTGCCCCCCGGCACCCCTGGAAACGGAATAAACCTTTCCCCTGTCAGCTCTGGACGGTTCAAATAACCTTTCACTAATCCATCGCCGGCGATGTACAGTTCACCTGCAACTCCTTGTGGCAAAGGATGCTGGTCATGATCCATGATGTAAACCGACGTATTGCTGATGGGTTTACCAATCGGTACGGTATTTGCAGCTTCATCCAAATGATAAATCTGGTAAAACGTTGCAAATACTGTACTCTCGGTCGGTCCGTAGACATGAATTAAACGGCCAGAGCCCAGACGGGCAAATGCTTTGCGCACATGGCTCACCGACACCTTTTCACCACCGAATAGCAAGGTTTCAAGTGTGGCAAAGCAATCCGGATCAATATCCACCAATGCATTAAAAAGTGCTGTTGTGATGAAGCATTTTGTAATCTGTTGTGTCCGCAGTACACTCGATAGCTCACGTGCATTCATGATGTGGGCTTGTGGGGTCAAAACGAGGGTGGCTCCGTTGAGCAGTGCCCCGTAAATGCCAAATGTAGAACCATCGAACGAAAAACTAGCCAATTGCAAGATTCGGTCTTTTGCCGCGAATCGGATGTAATTTGTCTCTTTGACAACACGTGTAATATTGTAGTGCATCGTCAGGTTTCCCTTCGGTTCGCCCGTAGAGCCTGACGTATACATAATGCAGGCTAGTGCATCTGAGCCATGAATGGAGGTGAGATTCCCTGTTTCTTCCCTGTTATTTCGCTTGTCCGACAAATCCAGTACAGGAACGTTGAGCTCCGCTTGTTGCTCAATTGGTAGCCGGGTTAGCAGGAGCTTTGCGCCAGAATCTTTCAGCATATAGCGTATACGTTCCTTGGGGTATTCCGGGTCAATCGGCACATAGGCTCCCCCGGCTTTTAAAATCCCGAAAATACCGACGATCATTTCCAATGAGCATTCGGCCATAATCCCGACGGGGTCGCCTTTATTTACGCCTTTTTTCCGCAGAACCCGGGCAAGCTGATTAGCCTGTTTGTTCAGATCAGCATACGTCAAGTGCTTGTCTCCCAATACAACGGCCACTTGCTCCGGTGTGCGCTCGGTCTCCCCCTCAAACAACTGATGAATCGTTGTATCCCGCGGGTAATCCGCTAACGTACTGTGTAACATGCTCCGCCTCATCTCCTTCTCCCATTAACGTTCATACGATTTAAGGTTTGCTCTACAAGCGAATGAAGTCGTTTATGGATAAACTATAATCACAACTTTACATTAAAATGGGGATTTAGCTGGAGATGAAGAAATGACATCAGGTGACAGAATAGTATACTTTCCCCCTTCGTTTTACGCTTTTATTTTCACAGCATAGCGATATGATGACAAGTCAACTGCCTCCTTTCACTGTGTTCAATAATATCTTGTCTTTCGACCAGAAATATCTTTAGAATAGGCGTATAGCTATCACATCTTGCTCTACAATAACAATACCACAGGATGGTTACTCGACTGGAGGAAAAGAAATGACATCGGAGTGGCAGAGATTACAGACCAAACTGCCGGAATGGGTGGAACAAAGCCGTCATCAGTATATTCATGGCAAGGTGGCAGCGTATATTCCCGAATTGTCCAAGGCCCCAGCCGATGCGCTGAGTGTTGTCGTGATGAACGGAATCGGAGATACCGTGGTAGCCGGAGATACCGAAATCAGTTTTACGATGCAAAGCATTTCGAAGGTATTCACGCTTATTTTGGCCTTGATGGATAATGGCGAAGATGTTGTCTTCTCCAAGGTCGGTATGGAGCCTACCGGAGACCGTTTCAATTCCATGCTAAAGCTGGAGCTGGTTGAGCCGGGCATCCCGTTTAACCCGCTTATTAATGCCGGAGCCATCGCCGTGTCCTCTCTGATTCGTGGGAACAGTCCCGAAGAGAAGTTTGCCCGTGTCCTGCAATTTTTCCGTCTGCTTACCCGTAATGACACGCTGGAATATGACCAGGATGTCTACGATTCGGAATCTGCAACAGGCCATTTGAACCGTTCCCTTGCCTACTTTTTGATGGAAAAGGGAATTCTGCGCGGACATGTCGAGGACGTGCTGGAAGTTTACTTCAGGCATTGCGCTGTAAAATTGAACTGTACGGATTTGGCACGTATGGGGCTCGTATTAGCCTACAATGGACGTGATCCGGTCACGGGTGTACCACTGGTTCCCCGCCGCTATGTACAGATCGCCAAAACCTTTATGACCACATGCGGCATGTATGACGCATCCGGAGAATTCGCCATTCAGGTCGGGCTCCCCGCCAAAAGTGGTGTGTCTGGCAGCATTATGACGATGGTGCCCGGACGATATGGCATTGGACTGGTCGGACCTTCTCTAAACCGCATGGGTAACAGTACAGCGGGTGTACACTTGCTGGAGACCATGTCGCGGGATTTGGATTGGAGCTTGTTTTAGTTTACGAATAAAAGGGTACTCCCAGCCTTTGCGGCTTACGGGAATACCCTTTTTTACTTACCTGATAAGTTAAACAGTTTGGCCGTCGGTAACCAGTTTGATATGAATGCGGAACGGATCAGCCACGTATTTGGCACCATCGCGTTCTTCTACTCCATAGCCTGCCGCAGTCAAACGGGCAGCAATGGCCTCCAGTTCCTTTTGATCCGGCACAATTAACTCAAAATGATCCAACCCTGAGGCATGATCGGGAGCTGGGAGCGCCTCTTCCCCTGCCCATATATTCAAGCCCATGTGGTGATGGTAACCCCCTGCGGATACGAACAAAGCAGACGAGCCATAGCGGCATGTAATGTCAAATCCGAGCACTTCGCAATAAAATTGCTGCGCCTTGAGCAAATTAGATACATGGAAGTGAACGTGTCCAATTACCGTTCCTTCGAGCAGCCCCTGCCAAGGTACATTTTCGGAAATTGCGACCAAGCCTTCTGCATCCACAGGATCTGTACCCATAATGTAATACCCATCTGTATCTTTCTTCCACTGATCACGGGGACGATCTGCATAGATCTCAATCCCGTTATTATCAGGATCATGGATATACAGTGCTTCACTTACATCATGGTCCCCCTGTCCGATTTCAATCTCATGAACAAGCAGATTACGCAGAGACAGGCCCAAAGCAACGCGATTCGGTACAAGAATAGCAAAGTGATACAATCCGGCTGCCGATTGGCGAGGGAGAATAACTGCATTTTCAATAAACTTAAGGGTTAGCAGCGGGTGCTTTCCGTCGACTGTCAATTCAGCGGTATCCGCCGTTTGACGCAGCAGTTGAAAGCCAACAACCTCGGTATAAAATTGAATAGAGCGCTGCAAGTGACTAACCTTTAATGAAACCTGCCCGATTCTGGTGTTGTCATGAATATGTGCTGTCATGAGATTTGCCTCTTTCTACGTGGATTGTGGACTACACTTAATGATAATTTACTGTTCTGTTGAGGTACGACGACTAAACAAAGAATCCAGAGACAAGCGAGTCGTCGGCGCAAATACCAAATGCAATGCTACCAGAATAAAGGCAATATCCAGCTCATACCCTGCTCCCTGACCATTACCCATCAGACCGCCGGACAATTTTGCTGTGAAAATCGCACCGATCAATACAATAACAAAAAGTCCAGATACATAACGGGTAAGCAATCCAAGAATTAAAGCAATTCCTCCGACTAACTCAATTACGGCAACGGCATAACCTAAAAATCCCGGAACACCTATACTGGAAAACCAGCCAGCTACATTACCTAACCCCATTTGAAATTTAGCAATTCCGTGCGCCAAAAACAAGATACCCAACGCCACCCGCATAATTGTAGAAATGTTTCTGCTTGCTGAACCCATATTTATCTCTCCATTCTGAATAATTTTCGCACCCGTTTTGAGCACATATTAATAATTATTTTATATTACTAATAATTTGGTTAAAAAATAAAATAACCTTCCTCTAAGCTGTAACTTATATAAGTACGATTAAAACTCAAATTATTAGTAATAGGAATAATTATTTTGTAATGTGAATTTATCATAAGAAACTATAGTCTGTCAATAAAATATTTGGTATGATAAATAATAATTTAGTATAGATTATATTTTCTTAAAGGAGGAGTCTTCTATGGGTATAGGTTGCAACATACGTGCCGCACGTAAACGTAAAAATTTATCCATCCAGCAAATATGCGAACGAACCGGATTATCTCAAGGCTTTATGAGTCAAGTGGAGAACAACAAAACCTCCCCTTCCATTGCTACATTGGACAGCATCGCTAATGCACTTAAGGTGCCCCTGGCATTTCTGCTGCTCAAAGAAGAGGAACGGATGCAGGTGATTCGCAAGGACGAACGACGCAAAACGGTCTATGGCAAAAATAAGCTTCAGGTTGACCATTTGGGAGGGCAGGGTAACGTCAAAATGATGCTGGTGGATATGCCGCCAGGCTCATCCACGGAAGAAGAGCATGCTCATGCGGGCGATGAGATTCATTTTGTTATGGAAGGCACGGTATATGTGGAGCAAGGTGAGGATTCGGCTACCCTCGAAGCAGGAGATTCCTTTAGCTGGAGAGCAGCCATCCCGCATTATGCCAAAAACATTGGAGAAAACAACGCACGAATTCTGATCTCCGTATTTCTCGAAGCAGAGAATGATGCTTAATAGAATCAAAAAAAGCGCGTACCGGGAAGTCATTTTTCACTTCCGAGATACGTGCTTTTTATATTCCAACTCTATCTTTTCTTGGCAGCGTCAATGTCTCCAGGATTCAAACCTTCCCAAATGTTAGGGATACTTACGTTCTCTGGATGCTCAAATACGAGGAATGCTGTCGGTAAATACCGCTCGCCGTATTCAGAAGAAGGTTTATTTACAATGGCATGATCCTTGACGAGCACGGTCGATGATCCACCATCCAGATTAGCACCGATAACCGCTCCGTGTTTAAGTAAAATATTTTGCATATCATACAAATTGGCACCGATGCTGTAACCCGGCTGACGACCGTCGATGGTCACAAAAATAATCGCGCCGTCTGCTCTCTGCCCCATTGCCGTACGGGGAGCAATTCCCCAGCCTTCGCTCGCATTACGAATAAGACCTTTACCATTCACGATCAAGCGTGGTTGGAAGGTAACCGCTTCTTGCACATTCATTTTGGACAGCTCGGACAGCGAATAATGCCCGGCCACCATTTTCCCCTGCTTATCAATCCCTACGATTTGGGCAGAAGCATTTTTCCCCATATCATTGTAATATAACTGGCCCTGAGAAATAACAACGCCAATCGGCTTAAAGCCATTTCCATTCCAGTTGGGATCGGCAAAGCCGCCGCCATTTACGCCTGCAACCGCTCCCAGACGCTCTACCATACTGGATACTCTTTCTCCTTTGCCTACCTTGGCAGGAATCCCGAGTCTGATTTTAGTGGGGTCATGCACCGTCATCACATAGCCGTGATAATTACGACCGGATACCTCTTCTACCTCAACCAGCGGGGTTTGCCGCACCTTGGTCGGTGTCAGATCAGGCAGCTTGATCGTATGTCGGTCCTTCTCCTCGCCCATCTGCTCGAAACGGGCCGAATATTCGGCCACTCGCTTCTGTGCCTCCACCTCACCAATAAAATATTTTGCCCAGTGACGATGTTGTGTTGTGATCAGCGTATCCGCCGCCAAGTAGCGCATGTCCTTGCCAGATGGCGTTAAAAACAACCACGCACCGCCCCCGACTCCTGCGAGCAGTAATACAATAAAAAGCCGCGTCATAAAGCGACCGAATTTTCCTTTTCGTTTCTTTTTTTTGTTCTTCTGCCTGCGGGCTGTTGCACGCTGTGGCAAGACTTCCGATTTCATTCGTCATCTCTCCTGTATGCTGACTTCTGTCTTGAATATAACCCCGTTCTCTATGAGTTAATAAGGTTTGTTGTTCAGGACAGCCATGCTGCTGATTCTGATCCTCAGAGGGTAACATATCGGCAGCGACATCTAACGACAATATCATAAACTAATTTTGTAGAATGATAGTGTCAATTTTTTAACAGATTCATCATACCGAAAAAGAACACAATAAAACAGCCCTCCACCTGAAGCTGAAGGACTGCTTGGAAAATTACGTTAAATTTCACGCTTGGTCGTAACCCGTTTTGTTGCCGTTGCAATCCCTTTTACGGTGCGACCTCCGGTTCAAGCAGCATGAACAGTTCTTTCATTTGCTGGCGCTTGAGCTTCGGACTAAGCACATACAAGGTATCCCCCGGCTTAATCACCGTCGTGCCTCTTGGAGCTATAATTTGCTCCTCTCGAATAATAGCGGTGAACAAAATGTCATCGGGAAGCTGCATATCCTGAATCGCTGTTCCCACAATGGACATCCCCTCCTGCACCTGAATGTGATTGATCTCCGAGGTGGTTTTGCCTAGAGATACCAATTCCAGGAGCGAGGGCGACGATGTTTCGTTAGGGTCCATTAAGCCGAGTTTCACCGCCAGCCACGAAATGGTCGTACCTTGTATAATGGCCGAGGTAAGCACGACGAAGAATACGACATTGAAAAACAGCGACCCCACATCCATTTTATCCAGCAGTGGATAGGTAGCCAGTACAATCGGTACCGCTCCCCTTAATCCTGCCCAGGATAACAGCGTCTTTTCTCGTATAGAGTACCTGGAAAAAAGCAGGCTCAGGAACACGCCAATCGGACGGGCTACGAGCATCAGGATGAAGGAAAGCGCCAAGCTTTGCCACGCAATGCCGAGTAGCTGATCGGGAAAAACCAACAGTCCGAGCAGGACGAACATCATGATTTGCACCATCCAGGCGAAGCCGTTGTTAAAATGAATAATAGACCGCTTGTAGGTCAGGTCCGAATTACCCAGCACGATGGCCATGACATATACCGCCAGCAAGCCGCTTGCCTCCAGTAAGGATGCGGCCGCATACGTTAAGACTGCAAATGCCAGCGCCATCACAGGATACAGACCGGATGAACCAAAATTCATTTTATTAATGGCATATACAGCTATGCGACCGAGCACAAAACCAACGACCAGACCAAAACCCATTTCCCATAAAAACAGCAAAATATGTACCCAAATGGATTGCTCAGGATGATGTATCAGCTCAATCAACGTTACCGTCAGGAAAACGGCCATCGGATCATTACTTCCGGATTCCGCTTCCAGCGTGGACGTAATTCGTTTCTTGATGTTTTTACCACCTAAAACGGAAAACACTGCTGCCGCATCCGTCGATCCTACAATAGCTCCGAACAGCATGGATTCCATCCAACTCACGCCTAAAATAAACTTGGCGCAAATCCCAATGACCACCGTTGTAATAATGACGCCAAGCGTCGATAGTGACATCGCAGGCCGAATGACTGGCTTAACATCTGCAAATTTCGTTTGCATCCCGCCTTCAAACAAAATAACGATTAGCGCGAGAATGCCCACCAGCTGCGTAATAAACGCATTATCAAAATAAATAAACTGACTGAGCACCATACCGACGGCAATAAACAATACGAGCGCAGGCATGCCGAAACGACTGGAAAATTTGGTAGTCAGTACGCCAACCAGCAGCAAGCCGGACAGCAAAAGCACAATAAAATTAATAACAGTTGTCTGTTCCATACGACGGCTTCTCCTATCCTGAAAATAATGTTCATTTTTTCGCCTTTTATCTATATACCCTCAAATCACGCAGAATACTAATCCCAGATGAAAAAAAATTAAAAATTAAAAAAAACAGCTCACGGTCTGTGCTAGAATAGCACTTCATGAGCTGGTGTTGCTTTTGAATAAACTTTGATCAAATTAATACTGAGGACCTTCATAAATTTACAAACAGAAAGAGCGCATTTTGAAAAAAGATTGGTTGTTTCTACCTGTGTTGCACCACAAATTGTGCCTTTTCTTAAAGATCAATTTTGCGGGGTCCCAAATCTTTTCGAAAACTACTAACTTATCGGTTTAAATCCATACATCGTTTTCAGCAGTCAATTCGCCTTCTGTTTCACCAGTATTGACGACACCTCTTGGTTCCACCAGCATTATATGGGATTCCTTTTCAGCATAGGTCTTATGCTCCACTCCTTTTGGTATCACATACATTTCTCCTTTTGATAGTTTGACCTCTCCATCACGAAATTTAATGGCCATCTCCCCGTCAAGTACTATACATACCTCATCAGTCTCGTTATGTTTATGCCATACAAAATCCCCTTGAATCTTGACTAGCTTAAACTGATAGTCATTCATTTCACCAATGACTTTGGGAGACCAATGCTCAGTAAATTTCGACAACTTTTCGTTTAGATTAATGGGATGATAGTCCATTTAAATTCCTCACCTTTTTTCTTTGATCTTAAATTAAGAAATTTTGTCAAAATTCGTTTTAAATTATCAGCTGATTTTTCTATAGGCTTAAGCTGCGAAAGCTCCACGCTTTATGCTTTGGGCTGAATCATATTCGCCGGTACGACATATTGGTCGAACTGCTCTTCAGTCAGTAGTCCGCTACGCAGAGCCGCTTCTTTGAGAGACAGCCCTTCCGCATGCGCAAGTTTGGCGATTTTAGCCGCATTTTCATATCCGATATACGGATTTAATGCTGTCACCAGCATCAGCGAATTGTTCAAATTATGCTCAATTTTAGTGAGATCCGGCTCAATGCCGACCGCACAGTTGTCATTAAAGGCTACAATTGAGTCCGCTAGCAGATTCACGGATTGCAGGAAATTATAAATAATGACCGGCTTAAACACGTTCAGCTCAAAATTGCCCTGACTCGCAGCAAAGCCGATAGCTGCATCATTACCCATAACCTGCGTTACGACCATCGTAAGTGCCTCACTCTGGGTCGGATTGACCTTACCCGGCATAATCGAGCTTCCAGGCTCGTTAGCAGGAATCGTGATTTCACCCAAGCCGCTACGCGGACCACTTGCCAGCCAGCGAACATCATTGGCGATTTTCATCAAATCAGCAGCAAGAGCTTTAACGGCTCCGTGTACGGCAACCACTTCATCATGACTCGTCAGCGCATGGAATTTGTTTGGTGCGGACGTAAACATTTTGCCAGTGAAGCCGGAAATTTCCGCAGAGGTTCGGTCACCGAACTCCGGATGAGCGTTAATACCCGTGCCCACGGCTGTACCGCCAATCGCAAGCTCCTTCATATATTGAACGGTGTCGGTGATGATTCGCTTGCTTTTGTCCAGCATGGCATACCAGCCGCTGATTTCCTGACCCAGTGTAAGCGGCGTGGCATCCTGCAAATGAGTACGTCCGATTTTAATAATGTCCTTGAATTGCTCTGACTTCTGCTGGAAGGTTTCTTTCAGCTTATCTATAGCAGGCAGCAAGTGATCCTCCACTGCAATGACACCCGCTACATGAAGCGCCGTCGGAAACGTATCATTCGAGCTTTGCGACATGTTCACATCGTCATTGGGATGCAGCTTCACATCCTGTCCCTGCTCTTGCAGCCACTGGCTTCCGAGATGAGCAATCACTTCGTTCACATTCATATTGGATTGTGTACCGCTTCCTGTCTGCCATACGACCAATGGGAAATGGTCATCCACCCGTCCAGCAAGAATTTCGTCCGCCGCATAAATAATGGCGTCCTGCTTCTCCTGTGACAGCTTGCCCAACTTAAAATTGCTGATCGCTGCACTCTTCTTGAGCACTGCGAAAGCCTGAATAACCTCTAATGGCATTTTCTCCGAGCCAATAGGGAAATTTTCCTTGCTGCGCTGTGTTTGCGCTCCCCACAGACGATCTGCCGGTACCTTGATTTCACCCAATGTATCTTTTTCGATGCGGTAGTTCAACTCATTTCCTCCTCTTGGCCTATGTAATTCAGACAAAATATGGTGACTTCCTTGCCTATTATACATTAAATTTCAAAGGTTATCATATATTTTGCAAGCGCTCTTTTACGATTAGGCCAGAGGAGAAATGTATCGTTAACTACAGGCAAGTCTCCTGGGTTCAGCTAATGGTGATATTGCCTTTAGTGCGAACTTCTTTTCTACCGAGTAGCTTATTCAGCGCGTCGATGTAAGCTTTGGCGCTGGCTTCTAAAATATCTGTACTTGCGCCTCTTCCGCGGGCGCTGTACTCTCCTTGTCTCAGAACAGCATGCACTTCACCCAGTGCATCCTTACCGTACGTTACAGATTGGATCGAATAATCCTCCAACTCCACTTCTTCACTGCTTGCCTTGTCTATAGCATGAAAAATTGCATCGACGGAGCCGTTGCCCATCGCCACTTCATCAATAGCTGTTCCATCCTGTGTAATCAGTCGAATAGACGCTACTGGAACCGACTGATTGCCATAGGATACCTGGATGGAATCCAGCGTGTAAATTTGAGGCAAGGGACTGCGACTCTCATCCATCAGGACGAGCAGATCTTCATCCAGCACCTGCTTTTTCTTGTCCGTCAAGGCTTTGAATTTTCGGAACGCCTCCTGAAGCTGCTCCTCTGTCAAAACATCAAACCCCATGTCCGCCAGCTTTTCCTTGAACGCATGCCGACCTGAGTGCTTGCCAAGTACAAGCTTACTTGTCTTCAAGCCGATGCGCTCGGGGAGCACGATCTCATACGTTGTACGCTCCTTAAGCATCCCGTCCTGGTGTATACCGGACTCGTGGGCAAAAGCATTGGCTCCAACTATAGCCTTGTTCCCCGGTACCGGCATCCCGGTTCGTTTGCTCACCAGACGACTGGTAGCATAAAATTCCTCCAGAACGAGATCCGTTTTTGCGTCATACAGCTCAGGTCTCGTATCAAGAGCGAGCGCGACCTCCTCCACCGGTGTATTTCCGGCACGTTCCCCGATACCATTGATTGTGCCTTCAAATTGGTCTACACCATTACGGATGGCCGCGAGTGTGTTAGCTGTTGCCATGCCGAGATCATCATGACAGTGGGTGCTGAGCTGTATTTTTTCAATGCCGGGCACTTGGGCTTTTACGATTCTGAACATTTCACCGAACTGATCCGGCGAAGCATAACCCACTGTGTCCGGCAGATTGACGACTGTTGCTCCAGCACGGATCGCCATATCCACGACCTCGCAAATAAAATCCAGCTCGGTACGGCTGGCATCCTCCGCCGAAAATTCTACCTTGTCAAAATACTTGCGCCCATAACGAATGGCTGCGGCTGCGGTCTCCAGTACCTTCGTCTTGTCCATTCGCAGCTTGTGCTGGCGGTGAATGGGTGAGGTAGCCAGAAACAGATGAAGACAAGCATCTTCCGCTCCCCGCAGCGCCTCTCTGACCGCATCTATATCCTGCTCTTTCGAACGAGCAAAACCAACCAAGGTTGAATTAGTAACCTGTTTGGCAATCTCCTGCATGCTGAATATCTCACCTGGCGAGGTAGCCGGAAAACCAGTTTCAATCCGATCCACGCCCAATTTTTGCAATTGAAGGGCAATTTCCACCTTTTCTGTGCTGGTCAGGCTTACTCCTGGTGCTTGTTCTCCATCTCTTAACGTTGTGTCCAACACCCATATTTTGCGCATACAGAACCCACCTTTGGTTTTATTTTAGGAGATGGTCGATATAAAAGATTTACGAATCATTTAATTCATATGATCATCTGATGTTTAAGATTAAAAAAATTATGAATGTTCCATATGCTTTTGCAGCTCCAGCTTGGTGCCGTCCAAATGCTGAATGCTGTACAGCTCAGCAGCTTTGGCATCCTGATCGCGAATCGCTTCATATATTTTCTCATGCTGAAGTGTAAAAGGATTTTTCATCGCCGGATCAGTTACGAGATTTTTCAGCGCCTTCCGAATCGCCTCTACAAAGCTGCGATATACATCCGTGAGCACCTTATTACGTGTAGCTCCGGCAACAGCCAAGTGAAAAGTGATATCCGCATCCAGATACCCGTTCAAATCTCCAGCGGCCAATGTCACAGCACGACGGTCCAGCGCCTCGCGCATCAAGCGTAAATCCTCATCCTTACGGCGTAAAGCAGCCAGTCTGGCAATTTCCAGCTCCAACACACTCCGCACCTCATAGACCTCAATAATTTCAGCGCGACTCAGTCGGTAATCCAGAGGCTCCTGGGAAGTTGTCGGTTGGCTGACAAAGGTTCCGTGTCCTTGTTTTTTCTCTAATAGACCGGCATGTACGAGAACGCTGACCGCTTCACGCACCGTGGAACGTCCTACTCCAAAAAGCTTCATTAGCTCAGGCTCTGTCGGAATTTTTGTACCCACATCCCATTCACCAGCAGCTATTTTTCGTTGCAGCTGTTCAGCCACTTCATCGGCGATTTGCTTGCGTTTGACGGCTTGAAAAGGCACCATTTCCTGATTCATCTGATCATCTCCTGTTTCGTATCATACTATAGCGGCTTGCCATCCTGCAACCTGTTTTTCATGTTCCCTTCAACAAAATAAAGCCCGCACCGTGGATACGATACAGGCTTATTTCGATAAAATATAGGCTAGGATTTCGAACGTGCAGGTGTGACACAATATAAACGGCTGGTTGCTTCAAAAATATGGCCTGGAGCAAGTGCGATCAACCCGATCTCCTCCGCAGGCAAGTCCGGACGATTCGGTGCATTGATCATGTTCATTTGCGGCTCAGGACAGATGAATTCCTTGTTCGCTTTGTTATTCCAGATCATCCAATGCTTATAGGCCGTGCCTACATCGTATACGAGAGTAGCGCCTGTCTTGCTGTGTGTCAGCTCCATATAGTTGCGTCCATTTTGCGGAGCTGCCGTGTAATGATTATCCATGGAGGCAAAATAAGGACTTACTCCCGTTGTCTTCAGCAGTTCCTCTTCCGGCGACAATGGCTGGAACTGTCCTGTGGCTAACAACCGCTCTGTCAGCTCCCTGCGCTCACCGATAGTAACCTTAATTTTGTAGTCTTCCGGTGAACTATCCGGTACGAACGGAACCCGAATCGCCGTGTGAAAGGCAAACAGGTTTGGAATCGGCTGATCATCCTCGTTGTGGATCACATAACGCTGATGCAGTCCAAATTCGTCCAGGCTGTACGTCAGCTTGATGGTAAAGGTGAACGGCAAATAGCGGAACATGGGATGTCCTTCCCTCACATGCTGATTCATTACCACATAGCTGCCCTGTTCTCCAGATCCGTAGTCCTCAACCTCCCACCGGACGGTGTGTAAAAAACCGTGCAAATGGTTGTGGGTGGCCGTTTCATTGATGGGCAGTTCATATGTAACTCCATTCCACAGAAATTTGCCATCCTCATACCGATTCGGAGGATACAGGAAAGGAATCCCATAGACTGACGGACTTTGTTTAAAAGCCTCTATGCTGTCAGCTTCCGGCTCACGAAGAAATGAATATCCCGTCTCATTGTCACGAAAAGAAATCAGATTTGCGCCGTTTCCCGGCAGGGCTACCGCTTCATAACGCCCGAATTTAAGGCGAATCGCTGGTATTCCATAATAAAGGTCACCAATTGCAGCATGCTGATGTGTCATCAAAAATCCTCCTTGATGAATGACGATGATAAATGAAAGCGTTTAGCTTTTGGCTTGACTATACCACGCTGAGCAAAAAAATTCCATGCCAACACAAAAAAAACGATGCCCCGTAAGGCATCGTCCTTTCCAAACCGCTACACATAGCGCCCCTGATTGGGTACAGCCGTGTGCTCAAAATCCTCCACAAGTCGTTCCAACTGGCTCGTCAGCTCATTTCCCTGCATGTAGTGACCGTGCCCCGTTACGGCGATCTCCGACTTTAAACCGGACAGCAGTTCTACTGACCGCTGCGCAGCCTGCCAATCTGTCGTAAAATATGCAGGCGGACCGTGTATTTCTTTTTCCTGTAAAATAACCGCCAGCGCCGATTCCTGTTTTACGGTAATAAAAGCATCTCCGGCTACCAGCAACCGTCTGCGTTCATGAAAAAGAGATATGTGACCCGGCGTATGTCCAGGTGTATGCAGCCACTTCCAACCAGGCGCACCGGGCACACTTCCATCCTCTGGCAGACGGGTGATGCGATCATCCAGATCAATAGCATCATTGGGATATAAAAAGGAAACGCTCGACAGCAGACCTCCATCCACACTGGGATCAGGTTGTTGGTAATCCTTCATCCCTGTCAAGTAAGGAAGCTCCAGCGGGTGCGCATACACAGGGGTACCCCAATGCTGAACCAACTCAATGACCGATCCCACATGATCAAAATGCCCATGAGTGAGCACAATAGCAACGGGAGGGCCAGCGAACCGTTCCTCAGCCAAGCGAATAATCGAGTCTGTAAACCCCGCCATCCCCGTATCCACCAGTACCCAGGATCGACTTCCCGGCTCCCCGATAAAACACACATTTACAAACAGCGTCCGTAAGCTCAGAAGATCGGGAGCAACCTCTTCATTTGCCGTCATTCCTTCGGTGAACAGATGATTTGCCAAACCGTCATCCTCCCCATTCACATGGAATTTGCTGTCATTATCGACCTATAGGCTTCCCCCATGTCGGCAGATTATGCATTATGCGGACACTGCTAAATATAATCCGCTTGTCACGAAAATAGACCATGTTTACATTACTCGGGTAATTTACTCCAAGCCGTATCAAGCAAATAATCAAACAAATCATCATTCTCTTCAATCCAGGCATCCATACGCAGCATCTCTTCCTCTACGCGTAGCTCGCCTGCAAAATGAAGACTGTAATCCCACTCCTTGCCCCTTTTGCTATGGAACGTAATTTCGTATACAGAAGTCTGTCCATCTACTCCAAACACGACCTGACCCAAGTATGCACCATTCTCATCTCTAGTCATTTGTGCCTGTTGAATATGTACTTCCTTTACTTCCTGATGTGCATTTTGATCCGTCATTCATCTATCCGCCCTTTCATTTTCACCAAAATGTACCAAAATTAATTTGTGAACCTTTTCGTTACATTGTACAATATATAAGCCGTGTGTGAAATTTGCAAAAAACTGCGCAGGCAACCCCAAGCCCTGTTAAGGGCCTTTTCGTGAAATGGAGGAAAGTTACATGTCAGATTTTCAACAAAAATTACAAAAATATGCTGAGTTAGCCGTTCGGGTGGGGGCTAATGTCCAGCCTGGGCAAACCCTCATCGTTCATGCTCCCATTCTGTCCGCTGAACTTGTGCGGCTTATAGTCAAATCTGCGTATACCGTTGGAGCCAAGCTAGTTAAGGTAAAATGGAGCGACGAAACCATCACTCGCCTACAGTATGAACTGGCTCCTGATGAGACTTTTAATATTCCTCCCAAATGGTATGCGGCCGAAATGACCGAAGAGGTCGAGAACGGCGCAGCAGTACTGCATATCATAGCAGATAATCCGGATTTGCTTCAAGGTATTCCGTCCAGTCGCATTACTGCGGCTCAGCGTGTGCGTTCACATGAATTGCGTCAATACCGTGAACTTCAAATGGCCGACAAATTCAGTTGGGCTCTGATTGCTTACCCTTCTGAAGAGTGGGCCGCTAAAGTATTCCCGAATTTGCCAGCTTCCGAACAAATGGATAAGCTGTGGGAAGCCATTTTCAGCACCGTGCGTGTAGATCTCGACAACCCGGTAGAAGCATGGAAAGAGCATTTGAAAACACTCTCCAGCAAATCAGACATTTTGAATGCCAAACGCTATAAAAAACTGCATTATCTGGCTCCAGGCACCGATCTGACCATCGAATTGGCTAAAGATCACCTGTGGGTTGCAGCCGAAAGCGTCAATCAGCAGGGACATTCCTTCGTAGCCAATATGCCTACCGAGGAAGTGTTTACTGCCCCGCTCAAAACCGGAGTGAACGGCAAAGTAAGCAGTACCAAGCCGCTCAGCTACAGTGGAAATATTATCGACAACTTTACACTGACCTTTGAAAACGGACGCATTGTAGATGTGCAGGCTGAAACAGGCTTGGAGACTCTTCAGCATCTCGTTGAAATGGATGAAGGCTCCCACTACTTGGGCGAAGTCGCTCTTGTACCTCACCAGTCCCCGATTTCGGATAAGAACATTTTGTTCTATAATACGTTGTTTGATGAAAATGCCTCCAACCATCTGGCCATCGGCAATGCCTATGCATTTAACCTCAAAGGCGGCAAGAACATGACTCAGGAGCAACTGGCTGCCAACGGCCTGAATTCCAGTCTGACACACGTCGATTTTATGATCGGCTCAGGTGAAATGGACATTAACGGCGTCACCGAGGACGGTACCGAGGAGCCCATCTTCCGCAAAGGAAATTGGGCGATCTAAAATGACAAAAAGGGCTCTCGCCGCTTTCATGCGGAGGAGCCTTTTTTCTTCATTCAACGGGTTATGTCACAGATATTTTACAAATTACGAAGCCATTGATTTACTGTAATTCCAAAGACAATTTGTACCACGCTGATGATTAAAAAGACAATAAGGCAGCTTACGATTCTTCTATTCGTGGATTGGTGCATGGATAAAGAAGATTTTACATAAAACATGCTGCTCAATATTCCTATACACACACCAAAGATCCCCGAAAATAGTATTCCTATAACCAAGCTGACCACTACAAAAGCCCAGCTCCAGCCCGGAACTTTAGACACGGGCACGTAAGGTTGATTGGAACCCAGATATACGCCATCCACGGCCAGATCCGCTTTGTTGCCAATGACGACAACATTTACAGCTTTATTCGTCAATCTGATAGGGAAATCGACCAAATTCAAAAAAGCATTCTGGCTTTTAACCTTTTGTACGCTTCCATTCACAATAATTTTCCCGCCGCCGAGGCTACGCTTGTACTCAATTTCATACTGAGTTCCATTATCTTCTACATTCCATTTTGCCATTGCTCTACTCCTCTCAAATTTTAGGGTAGCCGTAGATATACTTCCGACAGTTCCTAATTCAGCATGTTGCATTATTCGATTCCCAACGCTTGAAAGTACAATAGGTAGACGAACTAAACCGTTTCGATCTCCATATTGCTGATTTGTAATCGCTCTTGGGATTGTTGCAAAATGCTCATTTACGTACTGTAAAAATCATAACATAAGCTGCAAGTTAAATAATGGAAAAAGGCCGCTTATTAGCGACCTCTTCGTGTATTTCATATTGTATTGGTGTTAGTTCTTATACCCAATTTTAGCTTTGTAAGCAAGGGAATACTGGTCAGCGGCTAAAATCGCATCCAGCACATCGTCCGCCGTTACAGCAAATGGCAGGTTGTGAGCGGTTTCGCCTTCCTTCGTCGCAGCCTGAGCTACCCGGTACAGATCATCGCGAGAGGCTTCCTGGAGCTTGACGTCCTCCAGTGTGACGGGCAGATCCAGCTTCAGATAAAAATCGATATACCGTTCCACCTCGGCCAAAGGTCTTTTTTCCAACGCAAGCTGTACCAAGGTGCCGAAAGCGACCTTCTGACCATGCGTCAGATGATGAATATCCCCTTCCAGCACGGTAAAACCGTTGTGTATCGCATGTGCATCTGCCAAGCCGCCACTTTCGAATCCTAGGCCGCTCAGCAGCGTATTGGCTTCCACCACTGCTTCAAGCGCAGGTGTAACCACTTTGCGCTTCACGGATTCATAAGCTTGCAGTCCGTAATCGAATAGAACCTCTTCGCACTTGGCCGCAATCGCTTCGGCTGCCAAGGTTGGCAAGCCACCAGCCATCGTTGTCGCCCGAGCCTCGATAACCGCACGAGCTTCAATCCATGTTGCCATCGCATCCGCAATGCCAGAAGAGAGGAACAATGGCGGTGCTTGGGAAATAACCTTCGTGTCGACCAGGATCAGGCTTGGATTTTTACTAAAAAAAGAATACGTATCAAATGCACCCTCATCCGTGTACAAGACAGATAGCGCACTGGTCGGAGCATCCGTAGAGGCTGTCGTTGGAATAATCACAACCGAGGTACCTAGCACCTCATTAACCGCCTTGGCGGTATCCAGCGTCTTGCCGCCGCCTACACCAATGACAATATCGACATGTCCGCTTCGTCCCTGATCAGCAATACGGTTCACTTCATTTTTGGACGCTTCCCCTTGAAACTCCACCTTTACCGAAGCAAGCCCCGCTTGTTTCAGACTTTTCACTACCCGGTCGGCTGCGATACCCCATACCAGCTTGTCGGCAATAACCAGAGCATTATGACCTAATGGCTTGACATATTCACCCGTTTTATCAATCACATTTTTCCCTTGCACATATTTACCCGGACTAATAAATACCTTTTCACTCATCGTTCAACTCTCCCTTCCAAGTTTGTACAATTCCTATTATACGGCTGAAAGGGCACACATCTCAATTTCAAACCCCAGATCTTCAATCATTTGATGATCGGCTGTGACTTCTTGTCCATCTGTCGTTAAATAATCTCCTACGGAAATCGAATTGGTCGCATACAGGGATAAGGGTTGCAGTGTCCCTAAATTCAGCTCCCGTCCGCCTGCGACACGAATTTCCTTGGATGGACAAATGAACCGAAACAGCGCTAGTACCTTTAATGCTCTGATCGGAGATGTGCGTTCTGCTCCTTCCAGCGGGGTTCCAGGGATCGGATTCAGGAAGTTAACCGGAATGGAGTCGGCACCGAGTTCCCGTAAAGCATAACCCATTTGGACAATTTCCTCATTCGTTTCCCCCATGCCGATAATCACGCCAGAGCAGGGTGACATTCCCGTGAGATTGAGCCATTTTAACCGTTTCGGCACGTTGATCGTATGTATGTGTGGTTGTAATGGACGGATAGTGCCAGCAAAGACTCCTTGTCCAGCATACTGTATTTTCTGACAGGTGCCGTGGATACGATCGATTGTGAGCAATAGCCGCAATCCTCCAGACACAGGCCGCTTTTGGCATTCATAATCATGTTGAGCTTTACCTTCTTACCGTAAAAATGATGACGCACACGAAATGCAGCTTGCATAATCGGTAATATTTCCTCATTGTCCGCTTCCAGCACCGCCAATCCTTCTTCCAGCGTCAAATTGCTGGCGTGGATCACTTTTCTGCCAGTGAGTACCAATCCGTAACCTCATTGGACCAATTCATACTTTGTACCTCCTAATTTAAATAAGCATGTAAATATATATGTTTATCAGGATAAATTGCCTTTTTAATTGTCAACACAATAAGTATAAAATAGGTTAACAATAATGCGAACATCATATCAATTCGTGTCTTATGTGTAAAGAAGCCAAAATCAAAAAAAGCGGCCCTCTATCGTTCAAGGGTCGCTTCAAGGATGATTCAATTATAGAATGTCTACTCTTTTGTCTGGTGAATCCTGATTTACGAGACTCCGGCTTCCTCCATAAGGATTGGCTGCTTCAACAGCCGAATACGTGAAATCCGCTTGTTCTCGATTTCTTCTACAACGAACTGACAACCTTCAAATTCTACAGACTGACCCGGCTGTGGCGGGATGACCTCAACATGCGAGTACAGCCAGCCCCCTACTGTATCATAATCCTCATGATCCAGATTCAGTCCAAAGCGATCATTCACTTCATCAATTAACAGCATACCGTCAATGGAAAATTCCTCGTCATTAATCTGCTCACAATCCGGACGCTCCTGATCGAACTCATCCTGAATTTCACCAACGATCTCTTCCATAATATCCTCCAGCGTCACCATACCCGAAGTACCACCGTATTCATCAATCAGAATCGCAATTTGTGTCTTACTACGCTGCATGCGTTTGAGCAAATCGCTAATTTGTGTAGATTCAGGAACGGCAAGAATCGGGCGGATCATCGTACGGGTATCCAGTTTGTTCGCCCGCAGAAGATCCTTAATATGGATAAAGCCGATAATATGGTCCTTGTCCTCGGCACAGATTGGATAACGCGTTCTCATGCTTTCCGTCGCAATCGCGAGATTTTCCTCTGTGGACTCATTGCTGTACAAACAGATCATCTCGGTACGCGGAATCATGATTTCCCTGGCGGTCGTGTCGGTAAAATCAAATATATTATCAACAAGCGCCAATTCCGTATTATCAATTAGTCCGCTCTTATTGCTTTCTTTCATCAGAATGCGTATTTCATCCCCCGTATGCGCGGAATCGTCATATTCAGATACCGGCTCCAGACGGAATAAACGCAGCAGGCTGTTCGCCATGCCATTCAACGCCCATATGAATGGATACATCAGCTTGTAAAACCAAGTCATTAGCATGGCCGAATACAGCGTAATGGTTTCAGCTTTACGAATGGCTATCGTTTTGGGGGCCAATTCCCCCAGCACAATATGCAGAATCGTAATCACAATAAATGCAATGACCACGGCAGTACCGTGTACATATACCGGTCCTAGCCCGGCGGCGGTAAATACAGGTTCGATCAAATGTGCAACGGCCGGCTCTCCGATCCACCCCAGTCCCAGCGAAGCCAGTGTAATGCCCAACTGGCAGGCAGACAGATAAGCGTCCAAATTGTGTAACATATTCGCGGCATAAACGGCTTTTTTGTTACCCGCCTCTACCAATGTTTCAATACGGCTGCTTCTGACTTTCACCATTGCAAATTCTGCAGATACAAAAAAACCGTTTAATAATACTAATGCAAAAACAATAAATAAGTTAAACATACTCGGTAAAGGGTCACTCAATATGCTCCCCGTCAGCCGTCATTACGGCAGACAGGCGCACCTCCTTCGGATAGTTTCATCATAGACAGAACGATAACACATCATAAGCAGCGTCAACTTCCCAACACATTCACTCCTTTCGGCTTTTACAAGCCATATTTTCGCATGAATGACGAAGCCATTCATCAGCTTATATTCAATTATATAGTTATACACTACACAGTCAATCCGCAAGGTATGTCAGAAAAATCGGCTAACGCGGTCATTTTGACCGAAAATCGCCATTTTCCGCCTCTTACCACAAGGGAAGCTACTATATTTGAGAAAGAATATAAATAAAATAAATCCCCCGCCGTAAGGCAGAGGATTGGGGAATAAACTATATATATGAAGACATCAGCGAACCGGGGACGAGCCCGGATTACCCATGACGCCAGGATATTGGTACAACAGCGGCTCATCAAAAGTCGCATAGTCCAGATTCACCATCAACAGAATGGTGCGTCTTCCGGTAGAAGGATCACTGATAATAATGTGGTCACGACCAGCCGCTTCCAAAATACCCTTGAAAATTTTCGCGTTCCATTCGCGGTTATTTTCATAGGTCATATAAAAAGTACCCGTTTTGCCCAGATTCAGGCGCAAAATATTTTCAATATAAGATTGCTCATATTGTGGAGTCTGAGTCTGTACCACTGTGCCAGTCGGTGTCATTGCGCTTCCACTATTGACTTGAGGGGGAAAGCCGCTCATGGGCTGCATGGTTCCCATTGGAGTCAACCTAGGCCATTCGGGAAACCCGCCGCCAGCAGGATAAGAGACAGGACGGTAAGCTTGCTGTGAAATCATGTTAATTCCTCCTAAAATGGTTTTAAATCATCCACACTCATGTTGTTACGTGTTAATAGACGGCAGGGCAATCCTGTGCAGTTGGACTAAAGAAGCAATGGGCCTTGTAACGGCCGGTGTTAGTCTGGTTATACCAGGTATCCGGACAGTCCCCGGAAGGTCTGAAAAACCACAATGCATTCGAAGCCGGGCGAATCTTTTCCCCATTAATGACACGCTGGGCAAGACGAATGTCACGGTCACGGGCTCTTTGGTAAAAGTACCCCTTTTGGGTAGCTTCAAATCCACCGGGACTTTGAAACACCATGTCATTCATGAGGCGAATTCCCTGAAAATCCAGGCAATTGGCCAAAATCCGATTAACACCGACATTACCGACCATGAGCATTCCCTGCTCTCCTTCTCCTTCGGCCTCTGCTCGCATAAGCCGGGCCAGTGTCCTTACATCCTCTGAGTTGACATTAATAACAGCCAACGTCTCCCCTCCTTACTGCTTAATCATATATCGTATCGTATGGTACAAATGCCCAATGGGTGACAGCGACAACGAAAAAATAAACAAAAAAATAGCCCCGAAACTCGGGACTATCCTGCAATAACGTATCCTTATATAGCTACCGTTTACATTTTAACCTGTTGCAAGCTATAGCGATTGAGACGCTGGAACCCGATGTACCGTGTACCCTGAAAGGTAAGCCGTCCCTCATCTCCCTCGGAACATTGACCATATTCTTCCCCGCTCACCTTAAACTCCATCCGATCGCCACTCTCCACCTCGAAGGTCACATAATAGAAAGTATAGGTACGAGTCCCTTGTTCCTCCTGCCGCCTCTGTTGGAGATGTGTTCTTCTGGCCGTAATTCGGGAACCGACCGTCAATACAGGCTGCCTTTTATTCCGGCTCCATTCCATGACTTCCTTGCCCGCAGACAGTACGACAATACCCAACACGACTACGAAAAATACGGGCAGTACCGTACCCAGCCAATCGAACATCCATAATGACTCAAATCCCATGCACCGCACTCCTCTCCGCCAGGCATTCCACAGGGAAACGGCCGGGCATCCTCACATGACCTAAGCTTTCTATAATAGTATATGTACGTTCCTGCCCAAATTTGATAGCAACCCTCAAGAACGCCAAGAGCCTCCACGGAATGATCCGGGAGGCTCAACATATGGCGATATCAGAATGATGCATCTGTTTATACATGTACAAGCTGGAGATAACGTTGTGTCTCATCCAGTACTTCATTTTCTTCTGTTTCGGCGTAACGTTCTGCACACTGCTTACAATCCTCTTCAGTCGTGCAACCGTAGGCATCCTGGCAAGTGTAACAAAATTGAAGGTAATATTGGGTTAACATTTGATCCTGATTCGCTCTCATGATTATCACTCCTATCGTTGTTTACATGTTTAGTATAACAGTGGTTCATTCGATGGATTGTGATTTTTTTCACATGTTGTCGTATAAAATTTAAGTTTTTTAAAAATAAAACGCCCTGTGCCTCTTCCCTGTATCTGCATGCCCTTTTGAGGACGTGCAAAATTAGACGAAAAAGCACAGGGCAATCGCTCTGGTGAAGGGTTATAGGATCCTCCAGTTGGCACCGCCATCCGTCGTTTTAAGTAACAGTGATTTCTTGTCGTCCAATCGTTCCAGAAGCAGCCACCCTACCGTAGAAGAAGCGAACCGGAGCTTGACCGATCGCGGGTAATCCTCTAGCTTCGATGGCAGCACTTTGCTGCCAGTAAGGGTTGTCCACGTCTTGCCCCCGTCCATTGTTCGGCTCATTCCGGCTGGAGTTACGATCCACCCTTCCTTATCATTTAGAAAAGTGCGGCCGGGAATAACGGAGTTTCTTTTACTGATCAGCCCCAAAGACACATGGTTCCATTGCATGCCTGCATCAACAGTAAACAGTCCGCTATACTTTGTACCGCTGTCTAAATAACAGAGAACAGGAATCCAATACGAGGAACTATTTCCTTTAAAAGACTGCGGAGCTTCGGCTTCTGCTTGAGGACAACCCTGCATCTTGCTGGCTACCGGGGTCCAGGTCTTCCCTTGATTCGAAGTCTTATAAAGCTTAACACTGCTATCCAGATTAATCGCAACAAAACCCTGCTTGTTGCCATCAAAGCTCATTCCCGCCATGCTGCCCTGGTCGGGCAGGCCCGAGCTTGACTCATTGGATGACATGCCAGAACTTTGCGCAACCTTCTTCCATGTGGCCCCTCCATCAGTGGTATGATACAACAACTTTTGTTGATCCTGCTCATTCAGGTTTGTAGACGCCATAATCCATCCGGTAGACGGATTTACATATTGTATCGCGCTCACATGCTCCCCGCTTGGGAGCGCTGAAATATCCCAGCTTTGTCCCCCATCAGCGGTTCTGAGGATGACGGTTGCGGTTTTGTCCAGATTTTGACGGACAACCCATCCATGCCGGGAATCGGTAAAGCTAATATCCTTCCCATATTCAAGCTTGTCTTGAAATTGGACGTTTTCGGAAGGAGAAATATTATTCCAGGTATTTCCACCATCATGCGTATAATAGAGCCGAAGCTCATTACGAGTAACTCCCCAAACGAAGGCTTTGGTATTATCAATCAGATGAAAATCAGCTATTCGTGTCTGAACTATATATTTGGCATTGGGATAGCCCACCTTCGGTGTCAATGGTGGATTAATAGTTATCGTTTGCCCCTGGTCATCCGGTTCCTCAATCGGAGGTTTGGTTACGGTTTCTGCGGGTTCGGAAGAACAGCCAGCCAGCAGGATACCTGTCAGCAGCAATACTCCCCCCAGGAGCGCACACCAGCGCAGTTTCATATAAAAATCCTCCCTCAATGGCATGCGGTAATCCCGTGCCACAACCTTATCTGAAACAGAATTATACCATAAACGACCTTATGTGACACTTTTCGCGCACTCATACTAAAAAACCGGCCACCCTCTACATATAGTGCAGGATGCCGGCTTTTTAACATTCAGACAAATTAGGATTTATGGTTTAACAAACTTTTGTGATATCCATAGAAAAAATAAATCAGTAGACCTAGCAGAAGCCAAACGATAAATCCAATCCACGTGCTGATATGAAGCTGAAGCATCAAACCGACGCAAACCAGGGCACTCAAAAGCGGGAGTAACGGGACCCAAGGTACGGTAAAGCCTCTTTTCAGATCGGGACGTTTCTTACGCAGAACGATCACCCCAACCGATACAACGGCAAAAGCGAACAGGGTTCCGATACTCGTCAGGTTCGTCAGTGCATGTAATGGAAAAAATCCACTAGCCAATGCGATGATGCTTCCGACCAGCCAAGTGCTTCGGATGGGTGTTTGAGTTTTGGGATTGATTTTAGATAAAAATATCGGTAACAGACCATCACGGGACATCGAGAAAATTAACCGTGTTTGACCATACAACAGTACGAGTAAAACCGTGGTCATCCCGGCAATCGCACCGACAGAAATGAGTCCGGCCGCAATGTCCTGATGGATAAAGCGCAAAGCAAACGCAACAGGATCATTTACCCCTAACTGCGTATAAGGCACCATTCCGGTAAGTACAACCGAAACCGCTATATACAGCACCGTACAAATCGCAAGCGAGGAAATAATACCAATTGGCATATTCCGCTGCGGATTACGTACCTCCTCTGCTGCCGTTGAAATGGCATCGAAACCCAAGTAAGCAAAAAATACGATTGCCGCGGCACTCAAAACACCGGAAAAACCATAGGGGAGAAACGGTGTCCAGTTCGCAGGTTTAACATAAAAAATTCCGATTCCGATAAACAGCAGCACAACGCCCACTTTGACACAAACCATAATGAAATTAAATCGGACCGTTTCCTTGGCTCCGAGACTCAACAGCAGTGTGATCAACATAATAATACACACAGCAGGCAGGTCAATAATGGTTCCTTTGGCTGAATCAAAGGCTGCGGTTAAAGCCAGTGGTAAATGTATATCAAACCCAGCCAGCAAACCTTGAAAATAAGCAGACCAGCCACTGCTCACTGAGGCGGCCGCCACCCCGTATTCCAGAATTAAGTCCCAGCCCAGCACCCAGGCCAGAATTTCCCCAAACACAATATAGCTATACGCATAAGCGCTGCCGGCAGCGGGAACCGTAGATGAAAGCTCTGCATAGCACAAGGCTGCCAGCACGCAGGCAATTCCTGCAATAACAAAGGAGATCATCAGGCCAGGACCCGCATTTTCCGCTGCTGCCTTGCCTGTGATCACAAAAATCCCGGTACCGATGATACATCCTACACCCAGCATAGTCAGATCGAAGGCGCCCATCGTTCTCTTCAAGTGATCCGTCGTTTCGTTTTCTCCATGCGGGAGCATCCCTGTTTTTTTTCGAAATAAGTCCATAATCATAATCCTCTTTCCATAATGTCCTACGCCAATATTGCTACTTCAACGCTTTAGTGTGTGTTCCTGTCATTCGATTAATTATTAGCGAGTCCCTGTTTGAAGTCAAGGAGAAATGTCATATTTCTTTGCAGTGGAGGGCACATATACGGTAAACTAAGTTAGAAAGATAAATTTTGTATTATTAAAATATGAAAAGGTATTCAACCCGAGAAGGAGATGAGGATTTTATGAGCTTAAAACCTTACAAACGAAGCAGAGTGGCCATTGTCGGCATGGGAGCGGTCGGTACAACGACCGGTTACACCCTCCTGCTACGCCAACGCATGTCAGAACTTGTCTTTATTGATGTTAATGTCAAAAAGGCGCAGGGGGAAATGCTCGATATGAATCACGGGCTTCCCTTTCTCGGCGGTGTCAAAGTGTGGGCGGGTGATTATGAAGACTGTCGTGATGCGGATATCATCATTGTTACAGCGGGCGCATCACAAAAACCGGGAGAAACACGCATTGATCTGCTCAAGCGTAATGCCGAAATTTTTGAAAGCATTATTGATAATATCGTCAAGGTAAACACACACGGCATTTTGTTGATCGCAACCAATCCGGTGGACATTCTCTCCTACATCTCCTGGAAACGTAGTGGCTGGCCTTCGAGCAGAGTTATCGGTTCGGGTACGCTGCTGGACAGCGCACGCTTCCGTTATTTGATTGGTAAGCAAAAGGGCATTGATCCTCGGAGCATCCACGCCCATATTATTGGAGAACATGGCGATTCAGAGCTGCCTGTATGGAGCATGGCCAACATCGCAGGAACTCCATTGGAGCTGGGCGAAGAAACAAAAAATGAAATTTTTGAAAGCACCAAAAATGCAGCCTATGAAATTATAGATGCCAAAGGCGCGACCTCTTACGCCATCGGGCTGGCTCTCGACCGGATCGTAGCCGCCATTCTGGGGGACGAAGGGTCGGTACTTAATGTGTCCACTTTGCTGGAAGATTATAACGGAGTGTCTGACGTTTATCTGGGTGTCCCGAGTATCGTAGATCACACCGGGGTACGCGAAATTTTAGATCTTCCACTGAATGACAAAGAACGTCAAGGGCTGCATCAATCTGCGGACAAGCTGAAAGATCAAATTAGTAAACTCGACTTGTAGATGAACAAACTGAAATTGTAGACAAAAAGGGCCTTCACAGCGGCGAAAATACCGTTGAGAGGCCCTTTGATTATTTCATATAAGGAGTTCAGCTTATCGTAAACCGTTTATTCAGATTACCAAGGTGGTGCATCGCCATCGGCATACTCGTCTTCTTGCTGGCGCTTCTCTTTCAAGCGCTCAGCCACCGTTTCGAACGATTCAGGTTGAAGCAGCTCAATCGGTGAAAAGCCTTTTTCAAACGTAAATGCGTCGCCTTCAATGATAAGCGCGTATCTATCATGCAGCTTCGTAATATGCAGCTTGGCCCCAAAGTCGGACAGCAGTCCACGCACAGCCGTATCATCCAGCTTGAAGCGAACTTCAATTTCCGGCTTTAGCTCAACAATATGCTGTGCAGCCTCTACGACCTGAAGGGGTTCCCATTTTCCTTGCAAATCCCGTTTTTCACTGGCCGCCCACAGCTCCAGATCACGTTCCTCTTGCTGTCTTTCCTCATTGGAAGCATCTGGCCATTTCGTCTCTACATAGTTCTGGACGAAGCCCATGACATGCTCATTAACGATTTCTGGCATGGATTGCTCGTAGGTCACAAATTTCAGAAAATCCTCAAAATACCGGGCATGCGAGGACTGGTGAATTTTAAGCTCCCACTCATCGTTCATCCCCTCCTCCAGCATGTAAGGATACATGATGGATTTCATATTACGGGCTGAAATGGCCATTTCGACCTCACTGACCAGATTGCTTTCGGTAATCCGGGCAATTTTAGGTTCAAAATCACATTTGAGCACAAAAATAAAGGGATCATCGGAGTGTGTATTCAAGGTAGCCTGTACAATGATCAACGCTCCGCCGCGTACCGCGCTCGTATCCAGATACATCCGCACCAGATCGTCGCAGGCATTTTTAAAATCCTCCTTATCCTCTGCTGCCCGCAGCCGGGCGAACATATTGAAATTCGGATTACTGCTCAGTTCATGCTCTGGTTCGACGATAAAGCGGCCAATTTTGGTCGGTGCCTGCTCTGTACTCGGATTTTTCTCGACCTTCCGCTTGCTAATGCGGGCAAATTCCCCGTCCAGAAATTTTTTAACATCGCTTTCGTCATAATCATAGTCATCCATCGTAGCATAATGCTTGTAGGACTTACCACCCTGTCCTTCTTTTCCGTCTACCTGAATTACAAAAAAAGATAAAAAGTCCACTTGAAAGTTCATTTGCGTTTCATACGCTCCTTTTCAGGCATGTACGCGTAATTATATCACTATGGATTTAAAACGTACATCGGATGCAAATCCTCATTGTTCAGATATACATTTTAGTTAACATAATATTTATTATGTAATATTTTTTTGTTCTTTGAAGAAGAATGGCTTGACTTCGGTGCTGACTGATCGTATAGTGTGGATATATCTGTAATCAAGGGAGAGATTTTGATGTCGGTGAACGTTCTTAACTAAGCAACTTCATATTCAGGGAAGACCATTCAGGCGCTTGTGCCCTCCGGGGACAGGTTAGTTTGTTATTGTGTTTTTACCCTGACATTAGTTAAGAACATGCGGATATCATAAATCGCCTCAGGGATTATTTTCTTCTAGGCCTTATTCCGTGCTGTGTTCAGCGCGGTTTTTTTGTTTTCAGATTTTGTAAACTTCCTTTATATACCTCCTATTCATAGCTAATTAGCTTACAAATTGGTTTACTCATGAATGATTTGGAGACGTATAAATTGGAGCTGCAAAAGCTGGATTATAGGCTTATTTGACGATAAATTCCCTCTTTCCTTCAGGGCGGAGAATGAACGATTTGTTCATTCTCCGCCCTTTTTTTATTTCACAGAGAAGGCTCTAAACCATCCTAAAATCACACACTAATGGAGAGATTTATTCATGAATGAAACCACAATGCAGCGTTTGGAATATGACCGGATCAAAACAAGAGTTTCCGAATGTGCTTTTTCTTACCTTGGTAAGCGCCATGCCGCTGCCATGCAACCCATTACAGATATCCGTACGATCAAGATCCGCCTTGACGAAGCAACGGAAGCCTTGCAGCTCATTCGCCACGGTGCAAGTGTTCCTATCCCCTCACTGGAAGGGATGGAACACATTTAATTCTCTCACCAGCCGTCACCGATCCATCATGCAGGAAAATATGATTAGTCAGCGCAGTGGCCGTTATGTGCTTCCAATCAAAAAAGAGTTCCGCAAACAGGTGAAAGGCAATGTGCTGGATGAGTCGGGCAGTGGTCAAACGGTTTATATCGAGCCTGCCGAGATCATAAGTCTGCAATTCGATCAGAGTGCGAACATGGCCGAAGAATCCAAAGAAGAAATGAAGGTGCTGGGAGACCTGACGGCACTCACTGAGTCATACAGCCGGGAGCTGAGCATCAACACAGAGACGGTAGGTATAATCGACTTTGTATTAGCAAAAGCCAAATATGCCAAGGCTATAGATGCTGTCCCTGTGGAGCTTAACCTCAACGGGATTATTGACATCCGAGGTGCACGTCACCCGTTGATGGCAAATTCCATGGTTCCACTTGATTTCTCCATCGGTGAAGGCTATTCCTCGCTCATCATTACTGGACCCAATACAGGTGGAAAAACGATGGCCCTCAAAAGTGTCGGCCTTAACTCTGATGGTACAATCCGGACTACTGGTACCTGTTTCAGAAGGCTCACGAATGGCTGTATTCGAGAACATCGAGGTGGATATCGGAGACGGACAAAGCATCGAGCATGCCTTGAGCACCTTTTCTGCACATATCCGCAACATGATCGGAATTTTGGAAACAACAGGAAACTCCACTCTGATCCTGATTGATGAAATGGCATCTGGAACCGATCCGGGCGAAGGCGTGGGTCTCTCAATCGCTCTGCTGGAAGAATTCCACCGCCGCCGGACAACCGTTGTGGCTACCACGCACTTTAGTGAGATTAAGCATTTTGCCGAAAATACGCCAGGATTCCAGAATGCTCGAATGGAGTTTGATACCGAAACGCTGCAACCATTATACCGTCTCCGAATTGGTGAAGCAGGAGAAAGCTATGCATACGCCATTGCCTTGAAGCTGGGGATGTGGAATCGTATTATCGAGCGTTCTCAGGCCATTTCTGCAAGCAGAGCATCTCGGAATACACAAGATTCGTTCGTTATCCCCCCCCCGCTCTTGATGATGAAAAGCCTGTTGCTGCAAGTAAAACTCCCTCCAAAAGAGCAGTTTCAGACCCTTCAGCGACGCCGTTTGCCCTTGGCGATAGTGTTTATGTAGGCTACCTGAATCGGACTGGAATTGTATATAAAACTGAGGATGAACGCGGGAATGTGAAGATTTTGATCCAAGGCCAAAAGCTGACCATGAACAAAAAGAGGCTCGTCCTTCACATAGCTGCTACTGAATTATATCCTGACGATTATGATCTGGATATTGTTTTAGAAACCAAGGGAAACCGCAAAAAACGGAAGCTTATGGGACGCAAGCATCTCCAAGGTCTGATCATTGAATCTCCTCCGGAAAATGAAATGTAGTCGCGCATGCATTTTCTCAATCGAAAATAAGCTTTTTTTGAATGTCAGTGAAACTTTGATCTGCAAGCGGACACTTTGAAAGAGTGATCCACTTGCAGATTCTACTTTTGTCATTTGAATGCATGAATAGGACTCATAAATCTTGTTATATTAACATAATATATATTATGTAATCCTGTTGATTTCAAAACGTCTGTAATGCAAAAAGGCGTGTCCAAAGTTAAAGGCACGCTCTATTGTTGGTGTTTTATTGGTTAGCATTACTCAATCCCGCACTCGTCGAAAAATAACTTTGGTCATCATTCAAGATGATACGATTGTTTGTAGTTGTATATAGCACCTAGCAGATTCGCTTCATTTCCTAATCGTAATTACCAGTAAAGGATTTTCAGATATGCCTCCCCCAATAACAAACTTTCAGGGTCAAGAATTGATTGCAAATTAATGATTTGTGTTGCGATGTTCCTACAGTATTCTTGAAAAATCGTTTGGACGTGATAAAGGATACAATGTTCACAATATGGATGACACAAAGTCGTTGATGCGATTTCCAAGTCAGGGTGCAATTCCTTTTATTTAGTTAACATAATAATTTTTATGTAAACTAAACGTATTTATTTTCAAAATGAACCCATAGTATATACTTACAATCCCGTTATTGGTATCTGAATATCCAGCTTATCCATCGCTTTTTCTTTTTCCCGATCGGTGACATGCGTATATACAGTGGTCGTCTGGATGGAAGAGTGTCCTAGCAGTTCCTGCACAGTACGCAGATCTGCCCCCTTACGTAAAAGCATCGTTGCAAACGTATGCCGCAGCTTATGGCTGGAGTAGGCCACTCGACCTTGCGCACCTTTATCCTGCTGGAATCGCTCGAATGTTTCCGTAGCAATCTGCTGAATAGACCGCACCGCCAAACGGCGGCCTTTTTGCGACACAAACATCGCGTCCTCCTTCCCCCTCCAGGGGGTTAATCTTTCCTCCAATGCACGCTCCACAATATCACACACACCCTCTGGCACCGGAAGCGTTCGCCACTTGCGTCCTTTACCGAACACATCTAAGGTACGTCGTTCACGGCTGTAATCCGAGATATTTAAAGAATGAACCTCTCCCACCCGTAATCCCATATATACCATGAGCAGAAAAATAGCCATGTTGCGATTTGCATATTTGCCCTCCACTGCGAGCAAAAACGGCTGAATTTCCTTTTCATCCAAATAGACAGGCATACGATTCTTCTCGGTCTTTGCTTTTTTAATTCCAAATGCCGGATTCGTGCTGCACAATTCAAATTCCTGCAATGCTTTGTAAAAGCTGCTTACCGCCGCATGCTTTCGGTTCCGCGTACTATCTCCGGCCCCACTTTCCCGCGCTTTAGACAGATATGACATTACATGAATTTTCTTCACCTGATCAAGTGGCTTTTCACGCAGCGTACGTAAGAACTGCTTCACATCCCCCGTATAGTTTTTTTGCGTATGTATCGTATAACCTGCATCTTTCATCCAGATCAAAAAAGCTTCCAGCTCCTCAGCATACACTTCATCAATATCATCAATCATATCCGTCTCCATTTGCCATCCCCCTTTTTCATCCCGATTACCTCCGTTCCGATTCATCATCCCAATATACTGTAAAACGTCTATTTTCGCCTGCTTTTTATCGACAATTCAATCGACATCTTGTGCGTGAGGGCTAATGAAAGTCGATTTAAACCTAAACTGCGTATAATTTATATTATACGCTATTATTTTGGCCGCTTTTTAAGTATAAATAAAGCACTATAGCCTTGTCTACTGCCATTTTGACTGATTTTCTCCTTAGATACCGTTATCACCAGCATTAGGAAGCATATCTAAGAACCTATGGGGTGAGTAGCCGTCGGCGGGACATGGGTGATGTGAAAAGGAATTTTGCTGGCTCGCTCCATTTTCCCTTCATCTTTCAGCACGCTATACTTAAAGAAGTCGAAAGGAAAACTTATTTTCAGCTTATGTTCATTTCAAAAATGTAAGTTATTCATGACAAAGGGAGTGTTCATTTATTTATGAGTACCGAAATGCTGGAACGTCGAAGTGAAATTTTAAAACGGAACATCCATCAGTTGCTGGTTCAGGAAAATCAACACGGCGTGACGCGTCAAGAAAATTACACTTTGCACAAAATGATCAGAGAGCTTCATCAAACTTCTCACGCCTTAAATACTTCCCGTTGATATGAAAAATACGAATGTTTAAATGCAAAATAACCTTTAGCCCCACTTCCTTAGTGGTGTTGAAGGTTATTTTGTCGTGTATAGCTTTTA
The DNA here is from genome assembly GCF_050467745.1 of Paenibacillus sp. NRS-1781. NCBI lineage: Bacteria > Bacillati > Bacillota > Bacilli > Caryophanales > Paenibacillaceae > Paenibacillus > Paenibacillus sp. NRS-1781. The sequence goes on along the minus strand of NZ_JBITPI010000035.1, from coordinate 52,371 downwards.
ATGAATAAGTTATGATTTCTTCACGATGTCATCCCTTGGAGCGACTCAGCAGATATAGGAAGTATGGAGCACCAATGATCGCCACGATCAAACCTGTCGGGATTTCTTTCTGTAAAGGTAAGGATCGTGTAATTGTATCCGCCACAAGCACTAACAGTGCCCCAACCAATGCACAGGCCACTAACAGCATCTTATGCTTTGGCCCCACCAGTTTTCTTGCCAAATGCGGAGCAACTAAACCGACGAAGCCGATTCCACCGCTAACCGATACGCTGGAACTGGCCAATCCAACCGCAGCAGCGAGCAGAAGGATGCGTTCTTTTTCAATAGATGTACCTAACCCGGATGCCGTCTGATCTCCCAAATTAAGCACATTCATTACATTGGCCTTGTAGTATGCGAAAGGCAGCAGCACCACAAGCCAAGGTAACAGTGCCATTACAAATTTCCAGTTGGACCCCCATATACTTCCTGCCAACCAATTGGCAACAAACGTATAACTTTCAGGCGTAAGCTTGAGAGTCAAAATGATCATCGCAGCACTGATCCCCGCAGCTACACCAATTCCGCTTAACAGTAACCTTGTCGGAGAAATCCCTTCACCCTTTTTGTAAGAAAGAGCGTAGATCAAAATAGCAGCCGCTCCCGATCCAATCAGCGCAAGGGCAGGTAGTAAAAACAATGAATTCGTTGTTTGCATCGTTGGGAACAGTAATACAAACAGCATAACCATCAGCCCGGCCCCAGCATTAATCCCCAAGATGCCAGGGTCCGCCAAACCATTACGTGAAACTCCCTGCATGATACAGCCAGAAACCGCCAGACCTGCACCGATCAAAACGGAAATAACCATTCGTGGCAATCGGAATTCAAATAAGATTAATTCCTGCTGTGGAGTCCCTTGCCCAAATAAGGTTCTGAAAAGCTCCATTGGCGAAAGTCGAATGGTTCCTGTATTCGCACTAATGGTGAATGCAACAATGAGCAAAATGAGCAGAACGATAACAACGATCCAATCATGGATTTTTTTACGGTGATCTGCTTTGGCAATAGCTCCAGTCGTGATGTTATTCATCTTACAGTGCTCTCCTTTCTTTACGAGCTAGATAAAGGAAGAATGGCACCCCAATTAGGGCAATAAGCACGCCTACTGGTGTTTCCTCCGGTGCATTAATCATACGAGCCGCCAGATCGGCAAACACGATGAGTAAAGCCCCCATAATGGCCGAGCAAGGAATGATCCAGCGATAATCGACACCTACCAGCTTGCGGGTCATATGAGGAATAATCAGTCCTACAAAGCCGATAGATCCTACCAGCGACACTGCCGCCCCCGCCAGAATAAGTACCAAGATCATCCCAAGCACCTTTACAATGCCAGTGCGCTGACCGAGACTGAGCGCAATTTCATCCCCGAGGCTGAGCAACGTAATAGACCGTGACAGCATTAGAGCGCCGATAAAGGCTGCCACAACCCAAGGCAAGACAATCCCCAGTTGCACCCACTTGGTTCCGCTAAGTCCCCCTGCATACCAGAAGGCCAGATCCTGTCCGACATTAAAATACAAGCTGATCGCGTCACCCAAGGCAGACAGCAATGCCGTTACAGCTGCACCCGCCAATACAAGGCGTACTGGCGTAAGTCCACCCTTGGATATGGAGCTTGTACCATATACCATCACAACAGCTAAGGCCGCGCCAACAAAGGAGTACAGCATCAGTTGTAAAAAGGATGACCCGGGAAAAATAGCAAAGCAAATCGCCATCGCCAAACTGGCCCCCGAATTCAATCCAAGCAAACCCGAGTCAGCAAGCGGATTTCGGGTCATCCCCTGCATAATCGCCCCCGCCACAGCGAAGCAGACTCCGATCAACACACCACCCAAAATCCGTGGTAGCCTGATTTCCCAAATAATTTGATGATTTTGTATTTCAGGATTAAAATGAAAGACTGCATTCCATACCTCAAACAGCCTAATAGGAGCTGCACCAAAAGATAGGGATAAAGCGATACCGAACGCCAAAAGGGCTAGTCCGGCTGTTAAGATGAGTGAAGCCGCCCATGGCCGTGAGTGGAATGGAGGCGGCGGCTGGCTATGGTTACTCTGGGCGGGACTCTCCGATGATTCTGATAATTTCATGACTATTTTTCACCCTTACTTGTTGAATAGTATGTAGGCTATCACACAAACCTGTGCTCATGAAGGCATTTGATAATGAGAATTATTATCATGCAATCTTTACTATTGTAAATTAATGCGGCAATGGCTTCAATAGTAAATTTCGACGAACCCATGAAGCCCTGCAATTTTGTGAAAAATAAAGCCCTTTGGCATCAATACCAAAGGGCTGCCAGCAACACCGGAGTAACTACTTCTGTGAAGCCTTCTCTTTATTCCGTTGGACGAGCATGTCTGCGATTTCTTCTGCTTGTCCTACAATGGCAATCGGATCGAAGTACCAATATCGATCCTCCTGTAACTCAAAAACCTTGCCATTTCGGACGGCATCCAGTGACTTCCATATACTGTCCCCTGTATAACCGGCGGTATCCTTGTTAACCGTCAGAAAAATAAAAGAGCCGACATACTGATTAATCACTTCTTTAGATACCGATTTCCATTGAGTCTCACCTAATAATTCCTTTTGGACAAGAGGTGGAGGCGTCAAACCCAGTCCTCTGTATACCGCCTGTCCTCCTCTGCCAAAGTTATCGCCATATACATAATATTCCTTCGTTGAAGCCTCCATGACAGTGAAGGTATCCTCAGGTTGAATCATTCCCTTTAATTTGTCGCGTGCTGCCTGCATCCGCTGATCGTATTGCGCTAGCCACGCTTTAGCCTCCTGATCCTTACCAAGAAGCTCTCCAAAAGCAGTTAATTCCTCATGTACATCCTTATACGTACCATAAGGAATAGCGACAGTCGGTGCAATTTTACTGTATTTCTCATATTCAGTAGCATCTTTGGAACCAATCAAAATCAAATCCGGCTCCAGAGTAAGTACCTTTTCAAAGGACACGCTACCACGATCTCCAATGCTTGTAATGCCCTGTACCAGATCCTTGGAAAACGGATTGTCCAAATAATACTTCACACTCCCCACAGGTTTAATACCGAGAGCTAATAAATCATTCTGATACATATCTACTACGATCCGTTGAGGATGAGTTGGGATTGTAACATCACCATGAATCGTTTGGATTGTCTTTGTTGCAGTTGACTTCTGATTCGTAGAAGTTGGATTCTGCTTTCCGTCAGCCTGCCCCGTATCTCCTCCACAAGCGGTTAGAGCCAGGATGAATGACAGTAGCAGCATTGCAATCCACATTTTCTTTTTCAAAACATTCATTCCTCTCTCTGCTTACATGTCATACTATTTCATTTAGGTACCGTACTGAGCTTGATGCAGACGGCTATATGGACCTTTTACCGCCAGCAATTCTTCATGTCTACCTTGCTCGGCGATTCCCTGATCGGCAACCACGATAATGCGGTCGGCGTTTTTAATCGTTGCCAGACGATGCGCAATAACGAGCGTTGTGCGTCCTTGCGACAACTCTGTCAAAGCCTGCTGAATCGCAGCTTCTGTCTCTGTATCCAGTGCTGATGTTGCTTCATCCAAAATGAGAATAGGTGGATTTTTGAGGAACATCCGGGCAATAGACAAGCGTTGCTTTTGACCCCCGGACAGTTTCACGCCCCGTTCACCAATCATCGTATCCAACCCTTCCGGATATGTACGAACGAGGTCTTCAATCTGAGCCCGTCGGGCGGCATCCCAAATTTCTTCTTCCGAAGCACCTAGCTTGCCATATGCAATATTTTCACGAACCGTTCCATCGAACAGGAACACATCCTGCTGTACGATCCCAATCATGGAGCGCAACGATTCCAGGTTCATTTCACGGATATCCATACCATCAATGGTAATGCTGCCTTCCTCCACATCATAGAAGCGTGGCAACAAGCTGCAAAGCGTCGTTTTACCTGCTCCTGAAGGGCCGACTAGTGCTACAGTCTCTCCCGCATGGATGGATAGGTCCACTTTGCGCAATACTTTGTCTTTGTTTTCATAGCCAAATGTTACACCTGTAAATTGGATTTCTCCATTCAGATGGGTAACGGTCTTGGCCCCTGGCAGATCTTCTACATCCGATTCACTTTCCAATAAATCCAGGTATCGGCGGAAGCCGGCAATGCCTTTGGGATACGTTTCAATAACAGAGTTAATCTGCTTGATTGGTGCAAGAAATACGTTGGACAGCATCACAAACGCGATAAATTCCCCGTACGTCATTTGCCCTTCAATCACAAACCATGTACCGCACACGAGTACAAATAGCGAAACCAGTTTCATCAGAACAAAACTAATCGAAGAATTCCAAGCCATAATACGGTAAGCAATTAGCTTGGTTTTACGGAATCGTCCATTGTTCTCAGCAAAACGTTCCATTTCATGCTCTTCGTTCGAAAATGCTTGTACAACGCGGATACCACTGACATTATTTTCGATGCGTGCGTTGTAATCTGCGATATCCGAAAACATGCGATGGAAAGCAGCATTCATTTTACGGCTAAAATACAAGGACAAGTAAATCATAAGCGGCACAATAATGAACGTCAGCACTGCCAGCTTCCAGTTAATGCCTAGCATGATGCCGAAGGCCCCTCCCAGTGTCATCAACGCGATAAACAAATCTTCAGGTCCGTGGTGGGCGATTTCCCCGATATCCATCAGATCGTTGGTCATACGGGAGACGAGATGCCCTGTTTTGTTATTATCAAAAAAACGGAAGGATTGCTTTTGAATTCGATCAAACAGCTTTTTACGCATGTCCGATTCGATGTTAATCCCCAGCTTATGGCCCCAATAGGTAACCACGTAATTTAATCCGGCACTGACTACATAAATACCAAGCAGTCCTATACAAGCATATAAAATCCACTTCCAGTTCCCGCTAGGTAGCAAATCATCGACCACCCGGTTGACGGCAAGTGGAAAAGCCAACTCCAGCAGTGCAGCCAGCAAGGCGCAAGAGAAATCAATAATAAACAAAGTCCGGTAAGGACGGTAATATTCAAAAAAACGTTTTAACATATATGACTTCTCCTTTCTTATTTCAAGTGATTATTTAGGATCGACGGAAAGCATGTTAACCGCTTCATCCAGCGATTTGTCAATCGCAAGCGGTGAGTACGTAAACCACGGGTCAGCTTTGATGAAATATACTTTGTGGTTTTTAACCGCAGGAAGATTTCTCCACAGTGCGCTTTGCTCGATTTCCTTGAGGATTCCATCCTTGCTCTCTTCATCATAAACCAGCATAATAATTCGGTCCCCTGACAGTTCAGGCAGCTTTTCCATAGAGATGCTATCGTAAACGAAATTAAAGTTTGGGTCCTTCGCCAGCTTTTGGCGTATGTACTCAGGAGGATTCAATTCCAGTGAACGGTAAATGACATGTCCTACATTCCGCGCCCCATACACTCTTAGAACATCCTTTCCGTAAGTCATGTAAATCGTGACCGTTTCGCCTTTCTTAAATTTTCCAGCCAGCTTCTTCCGGCCTTCGGCAGCCTTTTGATCCAGATTAACAATCCACTGCTCAGCTTCCTTTTCCTTGTCCTTACCTAGCACGGCGGCAACATCCCGAAATTGCTTGAACACATCCCCTGCTCCAAAAGAAACGACTACGGTTGGAGCAATTTTCTCCAGCTGCTCCTTCACTTCGGGAGTGATATCTTCTGTTGTTATGATCAGGTCTGGCTGTAGCTCCAGCACCTTTTCTACATTCGTCGGGTTCCCAATATCTGCAATTCCGTCAATCTTACCCTTTAAATATTCGCCCTCCAACAAATGGGAAGCAGCACCTACCGGCTTAACTCCCAAGGCGAGTATGGCATCCAAATATTGCGTCGTAATAACCCGTTGCGGATTTACAGGGATATTGATCTTGTTGCCAGTGGCATCTGTATATTCACGCATGGCAACCGTTTGGGATTGCCCGGAAGAGTCGTTAATGCTTGTCTTTCCGTTGGTCTGACTGCGGGTATCTGTGTTTCCACAAGCACCCAGTATAAACGTTAGTAGAACCACGAGGCACAGCGTAATCCCCGATTTTACCCCGTTACTTTGTTGCAAGATGATGTCCTCCTTAAGTATATACACTAAAAAATGATAGTGATTCTCATTATCATACAATTGTTATTCTATCTTTTACCGCTACTTCTTACAACACTAAAATTAAAAACTTCCATATTATACGAAGCAAATGATTCCTGTCTCATAAAAAAACGGACTGATCGCATTCTCGCATCAGCCCGAAATCTTAAATATATGGGGGGTTACGCCCATTTTATTTCTTCTGATCCATCAGTTCCCCATTTGAGAGCCAAATCAATTTTGGTAACGCCTTCAGGAATGGGTAAGCCGGCATCGGCCACGACAATATAGTCCGTGTGGCCGAGATCCGACAGTACTTTGGATATATGACTGTTCAGGATTCCATGTTTTTTCATATTATAATTGTTCCTCCACTTCACGCCGCGTTGGCATACCACCCTGTGCCCCAAACTTGGTAACGGACAGCGATGCAGCACGATTGGCGAATTTCACACTATTTGCCAGCGATTTCCCCTCAGACAGCGCCACCGCAAATGCAGCGTTAAATGTATCCCCTGCACCTGTCGTATCCACGGCTTCTACTTTATAAGTAGGAACAACGACCTCCTGTTCTCCGTCGAAGAATCGTACACCGTTGCTGCCTTCCGTAACAAACAGCTTGTTCGGATATTGACGCAGAGCCTCTTGAAGGCTTTGGCCCTTGAACATAATAGCAGCTTCATGCTCATTGGGCGTAATGTATGTCGCGTTCTCAATCACATTTGCTTCCACCTCACGAGCCGGAGCAGGATTCAGCAGCAGCGGCACCTCATACTTGGCGCAAATTTTGCTCACGTATACGACCGTTTCCTCCGGTATTTCCTGTTGGATGAGCACCATATCCGAATTTCGGATCACATCGAGTGCTTCCTCTACATAGGCTGGAGTTATTTCATTATTCGCTGCTTTTACAACGACAATACTGTTATCACCTTCAGCCAGTACGATATGTGCTGTGCCACTTTCCATATGTGTAACCGGTTTCACATAGCCAACATGAACATGATTTTCTTCAAAGTTCCTTAAAATCTGTTGACCAAAATGATCATCCCCTACGCGTCCAATCATCGTAACTTCCGCTCCGAGACGGGCCGCAGCTACTGCCTGATTGGCTCCTTTCCCTCCGGGTACGGTTGTAAAGCTTTCACCCAGTACGGTTTCTCCTGCGCCGGGGCGCTTGGATGAAGTCACTACAAGATCCATAGAGCTGCTTCCAACAATCGTGATTTTAGCCATGATAATCCACCTTTCTGGTCGTTTCCCGTTCAATGAATTTGACGGGCAATTGTATGCTTGAATGGGTAAGTATGCTCGAATGAAGATTAGGTACGCTTGACTTCGTTACTTGTGACTGCTCAATCAGTTGAATCAGCAGACCTGCTGCTTCCCATCCCATTTCATAAGCGGGCTGCCGGATCGTTGACAATGGCGGGAATAACAAGCTGCTTAATGGTATATCATCAAACCCGATAATCTGAACATCATCCGGGATTATCTTTCCTAATCGATGTGCCTCGTGCATCACCGCTGTAGCCACAATATCGTTACTCGCAATGACTCCGTCTGTATCAGGATGCTTGTTGAACAGCTCTTTGGCCCACAGCTCGGCTTCCTTGAACGAAAAGGACGTCGTCTTGACGACATGATAAGTAATATTCGATTGCTGAAGCTCTTCAACCGCCCCGCGAAAACGATCCTGCGCCGGACGAATATGTGCCGGGCCCTGCATGACTGTAATTTGTTTGCTGCCACGGGCCACGATTTCCTGCGCTGCAAGTCGACCGCCATGAGCACCATCGGCGTATACGGAGGGGCTATCATTGGAAGTCCGATCGAGAAAAACGACAGGGATTTTCAGCTTGGCGTAGCAATCAGCATTGGGATCATTTGTAGATGAAATGACGCCAACGACATTATTTTGAATAAAGGTATCCATGTAATCCAGTTCTTTTTGCTGATCTTCATCACAATTACCAAAAATAATTCGAAAATCATTTTCCTGCATTCGATCCTCCACTCCACGAGCTAGCAAGGGAAAGTAAGGATTCGTAATATCCGGCAGAAGCAGGCCGATTAATTTGGATTTCTTTTTGTACAGAGAACGAGCCACTTCGTTGGGTTTGTAATTTAGTTGCTTAACAGCGGCCTCAACCTTGCGACGTGTATCCTCATGCACGTATCCGGTTTCATTAATAACTCTGGATACGGTCGCTACCGAAACGCCTGCAAAGCTGGCGACCTGTTTAATTGTTGTCATTGTGTAGTTTCAACTCCAATATGTAACCGATTACAAATATAAAATATCACAGCATTTATTCTTTGACAAGTATTAAATATTTGCACGCAGCAGGCTTTGGCCTTATAATTCTAATGTAACTGATTGAGTTTCACCTTCGATAAGAAATCTAAACGTGAGCTTACTCACTTCCGGTTACTCGATAAAATACGTATACATGGAGGCTTTTCCTTATGAATATCGAAGTTTGGTCTGATTATATGTGTCCGTTCTGTTATATCGGCAAACGCCGTTTGGAACAAGTATTGCAGCAATTCCCGCACCACAATGAGGTGAAATTGACGTTTAAGAGCTTTGAGCTGAACCCGGACGCTGTAAAAGATAGTGGTAAAACGATCAATGAAGAGCTGTCGGCCAAGTATGGCGTCAGTCTGCAAGAGGCTCAGGCTATGAATGATCGTATGAACGAAAACGCACGCTCGGCGGGTCTGGAATACAATATTCATGCGATGGTGCCAACCAACTCGCTGGATGCCCACCGCTTAACGCTGTGGGCTCAAACACAAGGCAAAATGCTGGAGCTGAGCGAGCGCTTATTCCAGGCTGTGTTCATAGAAGGCAAGCATACAGGTGACCCTGAAGTGCTGGCGGCGTTGGCTGCCGAGGTTGGTCTGGATCGAGACGAAGCCGCTGCTGTGCTGGCCAGTGATCGCTATACGGATGAAGTTAGAGCCGATGAAGCCGAGGGTGCTGGGTTGGGTGTTCGTGGTGTGCCATTCTTTGTTTTTGATCGTAAATTTGCTGTTTCGGGTGCTCAACCGGACGAGGTATTCCATGATGCCCTGCAAAAAGCATGGGACCAACGCTCTCCGTTCACGATGGTAAGCGCAAGCTCCTCCGCAGACGATGCAGGTGGTGTATGCACAGACGACGGTTGTGAGCTTCCACGCCGCGAGAACTGATCGATGAGTGAACAGCGATTCACAGCTTCTTAACTAACCCTCCTAAAAAGCGTGCTAACATCCGATTCATTCTGATGCTGGCACGCTTTTTTAAAATATTTGTTACATCGATTTGATCATCCCGCCATCGACAAGAATGGTGCTGCCTGTCAAATAGGACGAGGCTTCAGATGCCAGAAAAGCAATCACTCTCCCGAACTCTTCCGGCTCCCCATATCTTCCCAACGGAATACCTTCTTCAGCTTGCTTGCGAACCTGATCCAATGTTTGCTGAGTCTTCTCGGCCCGATGCTCATCCAAGCTTCGCACACGATCGGTTGCAATTCTTCCCGGCGCTACGGTATGTACCAGGATATTGTAAGGAGCTAATTCCAGAGACAGTGTTTTCGCCAAGCCAGCGACACCCGTACGTAGTGTATTCGAGATAATAAGACCCGGAATCGGCTGCTTAACCGAGGAGGATGCAATATTTAAAATTCGGCCGCTTTGTTGTTTTTTCATATAAGGTAGAGCTTCACGAATTAACCGGATATGACTAAGCAAATTTTGCTCAAAGGCTTGCAGCCAAACTTCATCCGTAAAATCATCAAAGGTTCCCGCAGGAGGCCCGCCCGCATTGTTAACTAAAATATCGACGGTGCCGAACAAATCTGCTGTACGACGGATAGCTTTGGAAATATGTTCAGGTTTCGTTACATCGCAAACCACATATTCGACGCGCCCGCTGGCCGTTTGTTGGAGTTCAGCCTGTGTATGTTGAAGCTCCGCTTCGTCCCGTCCCGAAATCACGACATTCGCACCTTCACGCGCCAGCTCCCGTGCGCTTGCCTTGCCAAGTCCTTTGCTGGAGCCTGCAACAAAGGCAGCTTTTCCCGTTAATCCTAAATCCATCTATGCCACTCCCTTTTCTCTGTGTTCTCTATTTAATTGTACATATGAACAGCATGTAATGCGAGTAGCCCCTCTTGGGTTATATAAAATTTTATTATACGCCCAGCCTATTTCCACAGTATAATGGACGATGCACATGCATTTTTAAGAAATCGCACAATAGAAAGAAGATGAACCAGATATGTTCGGCACTATTCTTTTAGACGTAGTTTTACCTATTTTTGTACTCATCGGTTTTGGTTGTATCATGCAATATTATTTTCGACTGGATTTGTATACCTTAGCTAAGATCAATTTTTACTATATTACCCCTGCGGTTGTGTTTACCGGTCTTTATAACTCGGAAATTTCGTTAATGCTCATGGGGGAGGTTTCTCTTTTTTACGCCTTGTACATAGCCATTTTGTACGTCATCAGTACAACTGTTTCCAGATCTTTGAAGTATAGCCCTGGAATGCGGGGAGCTTTTACAAACAGTGTCATGCTTGATAATTCTGGAAATTACGGTCTGCCGATCAATCAGCTAGTATTCAAAGGTGATCCGCTGGCTACGTCCGTTCAAGCACTGATTATGACCTTTCAAAGCTTTGTCACGTTTACATACGGTACTTTTGTTGTACAAAACGGCAAGGCCGACAGTCGAAAAATTCTGATTAATTTTTTAAAAATGCCAGTTCCTTACGCCCTCGTGCTGGGCTTGCTGTTGAACCTGTTGCACAGTCCATTGCCCAATTTACTGGCAGAACCGTTGAATTATATCAGTCAGTCGATGGTTGCCGTTGCCCTGCTTACCTTGGGAGCGCAAATTGTGCAATATCCCTTTCGTCTGCGGCGTACAGCCGTGTATATTAGTATGGTGCTGCGTCTGATTGTTGGTCCTGCGGTCGGTTTTCTGATCGTACTCCTGCTGGGGCTTAAAGGGATTCCTGCTCAAGCCCTGCTGATTGCCTCTGGTATGCCTACCGGTGTTAATACAAGTATTCTGGCGGAAGAATATAAAAATGAACCCGATTTCGCAGCTCAAACGGTACTTCTTTCTACCATTGTGAATGTCATTACAATGACACTGTTGATTTCAGCATCCAGGTATCTTGTTTGATTTGATTGGCTTATATAAGCCGAATAGTGCTTCCCATCGCCACCACTTCGCTTGTACAGCACTATTCGGCCTACTCCGTTTTTAACGTTCATTTTTTCGTGTTCGACTTATATGGAACCGCTTTTTTCTGAGGACAAGAGCATTTTTTCTTCAAAAAAAGAACATACGTTCGTAATTGTTCGACTTTTCCCTGATTCAAGTGGTATGTGTGTTTTATGGAGATCGTGTGCGAGAAAGAACTGTTTATCTATTATGAATTTTTCATATAGTGAAATATTTATAAATGTTCGACTAGAATCAACAATGCCAGCAAAAATAAAGCCAGCTCGCTCTTCAGGAGTGGCTGGCTTTAGGATTATTCTTATGCTAAATGCTGCAAAGCAGTTAGCCATTTTAGCAATCGTCCTCTTTTCGCTCGGATTTCGCTTACCTTAACAGGGTTTACGGCTCTATCCCCCATTGCTTGCTTCCAGACAAATAAGCAGTTACCTTAGTGGAATCTTTTAAACTGGTTGCTGTGGCGTCAAAGGAATAATCATCGGTTTGGGTGTAATTGCTCCAGTCCGTTTTGGTTACCCTGGTTTGTAGCTCCACACTTTGACCGGGATCTAAAGAACCCGTCCCTGGCTTAAAGCCAATTTCCATATAAGAATCTGCTCCCGGTTTTGGATTGGACAGTGTTTTGAAGCTAGCGATCACATTCTCAGGACCAACACTTGACCAATCTGCGAAGAAATTTTGGGACTTCTCCCCATTTATAGTGTAATAATAACGCATCGTCACATCGGCAAGGGAAACCGATGAAGCTCCTGTATTCGTAATTTTAAACTTGGAGCTGATCGTATTGCTTGTTTCGGATACATTCCCATTGAAGGTCTGTACCTTGAGAACACCCTGTTCTGTTCCCGGCTCGCTTGGTGTATTTTCCTTTACTGTCACCGTAAACTGCACATCACTACCTGCATTAAAATGAAACATTAGCGCTGTATCTCCTTTAGGGAGTTTGGACAAATAACTATTGGAGAAGGTGACCGTTTCGCCATTGAGCGTATAATCTTCACCTTTATTCAGCACTACGCTACCCTGCTGGATAGCGTCTAACGTATTACCGTTCAGTGTAAGCTTGACGGAAATATTGGTATTTGTGTTATCTTGTCCATAGGTGGCAGTTGTCGGCGTAATGCTAGACTGACCCGCAGATGGTTGATCACCGCCCAATCGATCTGCTACCAGAATGCCGCGGCCATTCGTTCCCAGATAAGCACGTCCATAAACTCGGGGGTCACCGATAATGGTCGTCGCCCGTGCATATTGATGCTTGTCGTCATTAATACGTACCCAGTTTGCGCCATCATCGTCCGAACGGTAAAATCCGCGTGTACCGTCGATTTTACCAACGATGAATACAGCTGCATTGGTACGATTCGGTGCTGCTTTACCAAAGCCTACAAAGTCTGCCTCCTGCACATTAGCGAGTTTGGTGAACGTAACACCGGAATCCTTGGAATGCCACAAGCCGTATGGCCCTCCATCCTCAGAGCCCCCAGCGAACCACACATCCCCTTCTACTCCACGTACTGCATCAATATCGGCATTACCTACGGTTGGCAAGCCAGATACCGCCGAGGCTGTGAACGATACGCCTCCATTGGTGCTGACATATATTTTTCCGTCGGCGAATGCATAGTATTTGTTGGGATTCACCCGATCCGAGGCAATCTTCGCGTTCGCTGGAATACCTGTACTTGCGGTCCATGAGTTGCCGCCTGTTTTGGAGTAAAATACGCCTTTGTCCGATGTGCTCCAAAGCAAGCCATTACCATCTGCCGCAACAGCTACGCTTCCCCCTCCTGCTGTACCGGCAGGCTCACTGTTCGCTTTATGCCAGTTTGCTCCGCCATCATTGGAGAAGCCAATGGATTTGGCATTCGGATCTTTTTCGTAATCGGCTTTGCCTACCCGCGCCATAAAAGCTGGATTCAGCTCGGCATAGTCGATGCTTTCACTGCTTGTAAAAGTGGGATTATCCAGCATTTTAGCTGGAGCCTTGAACAGATCGTCATGTCTGAAACCGGAGACATCCCCTACTGCACTCACCAAAGGTGCACCGGTTGGAGGGCTTACAAGATCCAAAATCGCCGTTTCCTCTACCCCCTTAGCGGCTACCGAAATGTCCAGCTTGCCGCCCTTGTCCCAATTCGTCACATTTTTGGAGCCGTAAATCGTAGCTCCTGTGCCGTATAACATATGGTCTGAATTAAATGGATCAATCTCCAGATCCCCGATCATCCAGCCCAGCTTGGGCGATATTTCCGGCGGAGCAGGGTTGGCATTAAAAGTCAGCCAAGGTGCAGCTGTTATATCCAAATTATATTTCAGCTTGCGAGTTGGATAACCATCGAATTCCCAAATGGGGCTCCAGGTTGACCCGCTGTCGATGCTGCGATAAATCGTTGCATCCGGCCACCAGGAATTCAGCGTAGCCACCATCAGAGTACCGGGCTTCTGCGCGTCTACTGTCAATCCACCATATCCAAAATAATTGTCCGTGCTGCTACTGGCAATAGGACTTATATTGGTCCATTGACCGCTGGCTGTATTCAATTTCCATACATCACCCTTTGTCCCGTCATATGGACCCGCCCCATCACTATAAGAGATATACAGGTTGCCGTCCGATGACAACACGCCATGATGCGGTAAATAGCCCGTTGGTTGTCCTGCTACAGCGGACCAGGTTGACCCGCCATCCGTACTGCGATAGACACTTTGGTTCTTATCAGCTACCCCTACATAAATCGTCTGGGTAGCTTTGCTGGCAGAGCCTGTCTTTTTGTCAAACGTAATCCAGGCCAAACCGACAATATCACTGGTGTACTCATTGGAAGGGTCCTGAACATACGTGCCCGGATTCGGGAAGCTGCTCACCTTGCTCCAGGTTACCCCGTAATCCGAGCTTTTCCATAGTCCATTACCGCTCCGTGCCCCGAAGAACAAAATATTGTTCTTATTGGGATCAATTGTCAGACGCTCGCCCATCGAGCGTCCTGGCATATTCCCTCCCACCTTAAAAGGAAGCTTCGTTGTCTGCCACGTATTGCCCCGGTCGGTCGACCGCATAATCTGCCCGTTTTGCTTGTCCCATGAATTGGTATACGTACCTGTAGCTATATATACACGATTCGGATCAACAGGATCGGTCGCCAACGCATCTACGCCATTTTTGTTCCAATCTTCCCAACCCACAGAATCCGTCAACGGAATCCAGCTCTCGTCAGCGGGATTCCAGCGATAAGCACCTCCGATATCCGTACGGGCATAGATCAGATTTTTTTCCTTCTCATTAAAAATGATACCTGGCACAAAACCGCCACCGCCACCCGTGACCACACTCTTCCAGGTGTACTCATCACTTGGAGGAGCAGCATGTGAGGGCGTTATCAACCCTGTCCAGGAAGCACCCGCTACCACAAGGGCCAAACATGCGATCCTAAACCTGCTTTTTACCTTAGTCAATGAATTCAACCTCCTTCTCTATTTTCATTTGAATATGCAAATATTTTTCATATCAAAGAAACCAGTCGATTCCAGATTCGTTCCTAATCATTGTCTTTCCAACAACCAACATAGTCTGATAAAAGCTTCTCTCGGTCTCACCTCCAGTCGTTATCCATGAAATACAACAGGAACCACATTTTATAAAGCGCTTACATTTGTCTCGCTCAATACATTCGTCATCCTTTTCTCATTTCCTTGTGTAAAAAATCAAGATTATGTTAATATCATTACTTGCTTCACAGCTTACAGTATGGGCTTGATCCTTCACCTGGACATTGATACTTTTTAAATACTTCTATTATGAATTTTTCATGTATTGAAATAATCAATTCATTTCTCATTCTTTAATATCTGTCAAAATACTTTGATATACGCCAAAAAACCGCGCTATGCGCGGTTCCATTTTACGTGAATGCTATCAATAAGCATTAAATATATCCTTTATTATTGCAACTATTCAAGCGCCAACACCAAAAATATGTGGCCTGACACAAGCAATGCACGCTCATCAAAATCAAAATGAGGAAGGTGTTGAGCATAATGTGTTCGTTCATCCTCATTACGCGCCCCCACATGAATGAAAGCTCCCGGCCGTCTCTCCAAGTAATAAGCAAAATCCTCTGCTCCATACAGCCTGCCGACAAATCGAATGATAACAACTTGATCACAGATCAATTATTGTACCTTTTTGTAAATTTCCTCCCGCTTAGCATCTCTATAGATGGATAGAAGACTTAAATTGAAAACGCAAAAAAGAGCCGACAGGAGGCTCTCCCCGACTCATTTTGTTACTAATTACAGTTTTGAATTTTTCAGGTATTGAAAAACTGACTTATACTCCCTCGTACTGGATGAGTCTGCTCCCTGTAGTCCCCATCCGTATAACTGCCAATCACCTTCCGCCAAAAGGACTGCGCTGCCCTGTTCGTGCTCATCTGCGTTACCTTCCAACGCCCGGCAAAACGTCCAAACAGCTCATGAGCCGCCCAAGTACCGACACCCTTATGCCGATAAGGACGAAGCACAAAGAACTCAGCCATGTAGTAGTCAGCCTCCCGATTGCTGGACATCTGGTCAACCAATGCGAAACCTACGGGAACGTCCTGCCTCCAGATTAGAAAAGGCAGCTTCTGTTCACCGCTTGTCCAGTATTGATACAAGTCCGGGTAAGCCGGGAAGGTGCCGTTTTCTGTAACATCAATTTGAAGATAGGCTGTAAAATCATATAAATAAAATTGCATGAGCTGCACAATAATGTCTTTCTGCGACTCCGGTGCACTTTTTATGGACAGCTTCAATTTCGACTGAATGTCATACCCCATATCTTCACCTCTCTTGACGGATCAGTTCGTTCTTTACTTCGATTTGCATCCCAATCTCACATTCCCTCCGGTGCTGTTCAAAATATGCTAAAATACATATATTATGACCGGACGAGGTGGAGCCCAATGAATATACAAAAGATCATCGACCGGCGCAAACTGGATGAAAAAATGCCGGGATTACCATGGTACGTGCAGCAATTTATGGATTACAAGCTACCCGACCTGTCCCCTTCCACATTGCTGGAATATGTGCGGGATTATGAAGCTTTTTTTACATGGCTTCGCTCAGAGGGCTTGTCTGCCGGAGAGACGAACGCCCAAGTTACACTGGAAGAATTGGAGACGCTCCATATGGATAGTATTACAGGCTATCGTTTGTTTCTATCGACTAAGCGTGAAGGCTCCAATTCCCGCATTACGATTTCACGTAAGCTTTCGTCCCTGCGTTCCCTCTTTCATTATTTGAGCCAGATCGCTGAGGATGAAAACTTTTATCCTTTGCTCAAACGCAACATTATGGCCAAGGTCGAAATCAAGCGCATACATAAACCCAAGGACACGGCCGCCAAGCTCAAAGGAAAAATACTAGAGGAGGAGGAGCTGCTTGAATTTATCGGCTATATTTATGAAGGCTATGGACAAGATTTGGCCGGTAACAAGCAGGCACTGTACTCCTATGAGCTGAACAAGGAACGGGACGCCTGTATTGCCAGTCTCATTCTGAACTCGGGCCTGCGCGTATCTGAAATCGTCAATCTGAATCTGGACGATCTGGATGTAAACAACAAATTACTATATGTGTACCGTAAAGGCCACAACGATGAGACCTTTAAAACGCCAGTATATTTCCGCGAGCAGTCCAAAGATGATCTGGCACTCTATTTATCCCTGCGGCATACCCGTTATCGCGCACCCAAAAAGGAAAAAGCGCTCTTCGTCGCACGTCCCAACGGCAGTACGGAAGGCAAACGGATGACCAAAAGAGCGATTCAGGCGATGATTATCAAGTATGCCAAACGGTTCGGCAAGCCTTACCTGACCGTTCACAAGCTCCGTCATTCCTTTGCCACCGACTACTATCTGCAAAACGATATTTACAAAACGAAGGAACAACTCGGTCATGCTTCCACAGAAACGACAGAAGTCTATGCCCATCTGACCGACAAGACCATGTCCCAAGCGATTGAACGGCGGGTGGAGACTCAAACCGACTCAGCCGATTGATGTCTCAGCCCTGCTCATCCCGGACTCCTTCTCTCTGATTCTGAATCTGTCCAAGTAACCAGCGGCCTGCCGGGCCGTTGGCATCGGCGGGAAATATCTGCATCGTTTGATCCGAAAAATGGCTCTGTGCCCAGCCCGTATGATCCTCCCAAACCGCTACTCCCTGTACATTGGTCAGCTCAGTAGTAAGCTGGGCATCCGATTGTTCCCGCACCATAACCAGCTTCGGATAATGCTCCTGCTTGAAGCCTTCCAGCAACACGCAGTCGTATGCCTGAAAATGCCGGATCAGTCCGGCAACAGGCCGACTATGCTCCTCTAAAATGGCTGTTCTTCCATCTGAAACAATGGCTACGCCTTCGGCTCCCGCTAGTCGGTGCTTGTACGTATCTGTTCCCTCATGATCCATCTCAAACTCATGTCCATCATGCTTGATCACAGCTACACGTAGTCCAGACTCCCGCAAATAAACAATCAATCCTCCGAGGAAGGTCGTTTTCCCCGTGTTTTTGAAGCCGACAACCTGACATACATACGGATTCGTCGTATTCACGTCACCTGACCGCCTTGAAGCACCAGCACACGCACCTCTTCCCCTGCACGCAAGCCTTCTGTTGTTGGAGGAACCACGATCAGACAGTCGGCGTCCTTAATCGTCACCATGACGCTGGATTCATCTACTCGCGCAGGAATTGCGTATACTTGCCCGCTGCATATTTCCAGGGAGCTGCGTACAAAACGGGTAAAATTATTCACCTTCGTATAATCTGCTCCCAACCGCGCCGTCCAGGTTTGCAGATACGGCTGTTCTGAAGACAGCATCATTTGGATGGTGGGCCGCACAAACAACTCACAACCTACAAAGCACGCACCGGGATTGCCAGAAAGCGCAAATAGTAGCTTGCCGTCAATCACCGCGGCTGTGGTCACACTACCCGGACGCATGGTGACCTTGTTGAACAGCATATCCACATCCTCCTGTCGTACCAGATCGCCCATAATATCAAAATCCCCCACCGATACTCCGCCACTCGTAACGACGATATCGTAGGCAGCTATCGCTTCACGCACAGAAGCACGGGCGAGAGCCAAATCATCATGAATGGCTTGCAGGATGAACGGCTCCCCCCCTCCCTCCCTGATTTGTGAAGCCAGCATATATGTATTGCTGTTCCGAATTTTCCCCGGCTGCAACGGCTCATCCACGGCAAGCAATTCCGAACCTGTGGAAAAAACAGCTACTCGTGGCTTCCTACAGACGGGTACCCGATGTACACCAAAGGTAGCCAGCACCGAGATGTGTCCTGCCCCCAGACAGGTTCCTTTACTAAGTAAAAGCTGACCTTCCTGAATCTCATGGCCGATTGTCGTCACATTTTTGCCGATTTCCATGCGCTTCTTCAAGCCGACATATACCTGTCCATCTTCCTCACGTAGCTGTGTCGCTTCCAACATAACAACCGTATCGGCCCCTTCAGGTAATTGTGCTCCTGTCATGATGCGGGTCGCCATTCCCGTCTCCACCCGCTTGTCCGATACGGTGCCGCATGGGATTTCACCAATCACGCGTAGCCAGATTTCCTGACCGGACGAACAGACTTCAGTGTCCGAACCAAGGATGGCGTATCCATCCATGCCTGAACGACGGAAGCTGGGATACGGGTGTGGTGCGGTCAAATCCATCGCCAAATAACGTCCATGCGCCTGCTCCAGTCCTACATCCTCCCGCTCTCCCTGTTTAACATGAGCAGCTATTCTGCTTTGCGCTTCTTCCACTTGAACCGCTTTGCGCTGAAATTTGTTCGAATTGAGTTGTGCCTGATTCATATCTTCACTCCCGTTCTTCTGAAAATGCCCTCTTTCTGTTATAACGCTAAAACCGTTATCTGGCAAATCCGAGCCATGTTTATTGAGTAGCGACAAGTCTCTATACGCAAAAAAAACAGCCCGGGATCACATTCCCGGACTGTTTTGCAGATTCTACGTTAAAAGTTTGCTTGTCATTACACACCTTAACCCCATCATCGTCGACTTCGTCGGCTGATTTTACCTGATCCGCTGCGTGTTTTAGGCTTACTATAAGATTTGCGCGGCGAATTAAAAATGCTGGAACCACCGCTGCTGCCCCGGTCACGCGAAATCGAGCCTCTACTCGGTGAACTACTGCTGGAGCCTCTGTCGAACAGACTTCCGCTGGAACCGACACTGGAATCAGACCCCGTACCCCTGCGGGTAACGGAACCCTTCCGCTCCACCGTAATAGGCGGGATGGCTTTCTTCTCCTGCACCGTAGGTGCACGGTACTGGCCTTGAGAAGGCCGATATACATCTCTGCTGGAATACCCCCGGTAAGAGCCTGATCCGCGCAACGAATCAAACAGAGCATCCAGTACGGTTGCCGTTAAGTATCCTTTTAGAAAGCTGGAGCTGTAATTTTGCTCGACATACTTCTTGCTGTCGATTTCAATTAATGTGTCTTCCTTCTTGGCTGGATCTTGCTGTAAATGATACCATTCATCGCTGTACACCAGAAACATCCGCTCATTGCTCTGCGGCGAGATTTGTTTCGGTTCACGTTGTTCTTTCAGTTCCTCCGCCACTTCTGGAACCGTCTTGCCTGCGGCCCGGTACACGTACGAGGTCGAGTTGCCGCTGCCACTGACCGATTCCAATGGGTACGTATCTTTCACATTTGGCGCACCGCAACCGCTTAGCACGGATACGAACAAGCTCAGCGCCACAATGACCTTTAATGCATACTGCCAGGTGCGTTTGCTCATGTGTCACCCTCTCCTAGCTTGCCCGAATAACCTTGACGTCTCCGGTAATTACTTCTTCTCCTTCATAAAGCATAAAGCGGCCGTCCTGCCACTCTACACGCAGCAGATGGTAATCATCCGACTGATACTGCCAAACATGCTGCTCTCCACCCTGTCGAAAAGGAGCACGGCCCATAACCGTAACATGCCCAAAATACTGCTCTTCCAAATGATATGTTGTATCATCCAGCTCCAGAATCGTTGGCACTTCCTCCGGGTTGTCCAGTCTGCCATCGATAGCCTGGTACAGTCCGAATTGCAGCGTTTCCCGTTCCTCAATGTGAAGGTAGCTGACTTGATTACCATCCTGAAGCGTCAGAACAACGGCATTCCGAGCGCGGTTATGTACTCGGCCCACCACTTCATATGTGACAAGCGACACTTCACAGATATCGCCGGGATTTAAATGAAGCATACTCTTTTCCGCTTTTGGCGGCTCTGGCTTGGTAAACAGATTCGAAATTCGTTTCCATACACCCATGATGATTCCCCCTGCCTTTCTTTAGCCTAGAAGCATGCCGCAATGATTAAAGCGCCGACCAGATGCAGCGTACCTGAAAACAGACCAAAGCCGATTTTTCCTTCCTGTGTGCCTTTATCCAGATCAAGCTGTGCCCAGTACCGAAGCAATAGACGTACGACAACTTCCAAAACAAACAGAATGACAAAGGCGATCACAGAATACACAAGCGCCTCCAGCAAATTGTTAGCTGTAGCAATGGAGCTTGACAAAATATACCCCTGTGCAAACAGCTTCATAATTAACCGGACTGTTACGGCCATATTACCGGCTTTCACTTCTGCAAAATCCTTATACTTCGTAAATAAAGAATCAATGTACATCAATACGAACAACAAAACGGCACCCGCGCCAGTCCATACAAGCATCGCTTTCATCGTTTCTAAAAAATGCATTTCATACCATCCTCCACATCATCTTGACCTTCATATATGTTGATTTACGCCTCCGGGCAGGGAAAAGCGAAGGAGAAAACGGTTCCCCTTCGCTCCTTAGCAGCCACACAGGCGGCCATGCTTATAACCTTATTTATTGTCGTATTGCTTCAACAAAGCGGCAAGCTCATCGTCCACGGCACTTTTCTTATCAAGCTCCTTGAATTCCTCATCCAGCGATTTTTCTTTAGAGGACATTTCGTTGCTTGCTTCAGCACGCGCCTCTGCTTGCAGCATTTTTTCTTCCATGCGCTTCAGCCCGGCAGTTGCCGTATCGGAGCTAAAACCGTTCATTGCTTTGTTAATTTCCGTTTGTGCTTTAGCTGCATTATAACGGGCAACCAGCGTTTCACGCTTGTTCTTCATTTCCGTCAGCTGTCTGCGCATTTCATCCAGCTTACCGCGCAGGTTATCGGCTGCCGCCTTGTTCTGCTCGTAGCCAGCCTTAAACTCGGTCATTTTTTGCTCAGCAGATTTCTTTTCTTCCAACGCGCGGCGAGCCAGATCCACATTTTGCGCTTTTGCTGCTGTATGGGCCTGCTCTTCACGTTTTTTTACCAGAGCAGCCTGCTCTTCGTACTGCTGTTTGAATCTCTTCTCAATGGCAATCTGAGCGGCTACCGCTTTCTCTGCATCCTCCAGATCCTCTTGCATATCACGAATGTATTGATCTGTCATTTTAACTGGATCTTCGGCTTTGTCAATAATGGAGTTGATATTGGACATGGTAAGATCTCTTAAACGTTTGAAAATAGACATGTGAAGTTCCTCCTAGTGTTGAATGCTTAAATTTTAAGCTCTGTACACATGTTTACGCAAGCTTTGCAAATAGAGTTTCAAAAATATTATCGGACAAAGTGCATTCTAAAAAATAAAGTGCATTCTAAAAACCGCGCAAGTAAGGCTCCGGGATATCCGCCTGTACTTTTAGCTCCCGCGACGCATGCAGCGCCCAATACGGATCGCGCAGCATGGCGCGTCCTATCGCTACCAGATCAGCTTCTTTTTGCTGAATCACCCGCCGGGCATCCTCATAATCGTCCAGCAGACCAACAGCGATTACAGGCACATTTAGCTTTTCACGTATATCATGTGCCAGATCCACCTGATATCCCGCACGCGCAGATGGACCGCCATTGGAACCAATCGGCCCCTCGCCACCAGAGGAGATGTGAAAAATATCCACACCTGCATCACGATATCGTTCCCCTATGCCTGCTATGTATTCCACACTATATCCATTTTCAACATACTCTTTGGCGGATATCCGCATCAACACAGGCATATCAGACGGAAGCACCTCTTTAACAGCCTGAATCACTTCAACACCGAACAGCGATAAATCCTGTCCATACTCATCTTCTCTTCTGTTCGTTAAAGGGGAATGAAATTGATGAATCAGATAGCCATGGGCACCATGAATTTCTACTGTATCAAAACAGGCTTCCACCGCGCGGCGCGCGCCTTCCTTATAAGCCTGAACCAGCTTCCTGGCCTCGGCTGTTGTCAAAGCATGCGGCTCCTTGAAACGTTCGCTAAAAGCAATCGAGGAAGGTGCGACAGGCAAATCAGCATCTTCAGCCTTGCGTCCGGCATGACCTAATTGAATTCCGATTTTGGCACCGTACTTGTGGACTTCCTCCACTATTTTACGGTATGCAGGAATATGCTCATCACTCCAAATACCCAGATCATAATCTGTAATACGTCCATCCGGATGGACCGCTGTCATTTCCACAATAATCAGCCCGGTGCCACCTACTGCCCGGCTAACGTAATGGACATGATGCCAATCATTTGGCTTTCCATCTTTGGCCTCCACACTGTATTGGCACATGGGGGGCATTACAATCCGATTTTTTAAAGAGAGTCCCTTTAATTGATAAGGAGTAAACAAGTCGGTCACTTTGATCCATCCTTCCTTTAATTCCATCTCTGTACAATATGAATTGCAACCCCATTATACACCAGTAATCACTGGATACCGAATCCATTTAAAGGCTAAAAGCTGCGAAAATACTGCTGTTTTCGGTCAGGTTTAATAGAATATGTTCGTTTAGCTTCGTGATCTGCACTTACATCCGATTCACAAGGCATTTCCACTCAGTCACTCCATAGTCTAACCTGTTCTGCGGCATAATTTCAACATGTCAGGTACATAATAAATGAAAGCAACAGAAGGAACCACTGCACGGAAAGGGGGATACATATGCCGTACAGGGGAATATTGCCAATCATGTCACTGTTACTAGCATTTTCGAGTTTTCCCGTTCACGCGGATGCGCCTCCCGATATCGGAACGACTCATTCCAAGGAAGCGACTGTTGTTTCTTCAGCACATAAGAGCAGAGAACGAGCCACTCCCACATTAGCCATGCTTCGAAAAAAACATGCGGATATTTTCAAAATGTGCGGCCCGCACACTCAGCAAATTGCCCTGACTTTTGATGACGTGCCCGATTCCCGGTATACGCCGCAGGTTCTGGACATTTTGCATGCGAATGGGATCAAAGCCACCTTCTTTATTGTCGGTCACCGTGCGGAAAAACACCCGGGCATGATTCGCCGTATCGTACGTGAAGGCCATGCCTTAGGCAACCATTCCTATACCCATCCGGATTTTAGGAAGGCTTCACCGGAACGCTTTCGCAACCAGATTAAGAAAACAGAACATATTTTGGAGGCCACTGTAGGCTTTCGACCCAAGCTGATCCGCCCGCCCTATGGTGAAATTACGGAGCCTCAGATCCGATGGGCGCGTCGTCACGGCTACATGATTGTCAATTGGAACGTAGACTCCCTCGATTGGAAGGGACTCAGTAAAACACAAATTCAGCGTAATGTGATCCCGGCTACTGGACCAGGCTCTATCATTTTAATGCACGCAGGTGGAGGTCAAAGCTCCAATCTGAAAGGCGCTGTTCAATCCCTGCCGGGTCTCATTCAGTCGCTGAAAGCCAAGGGCTACAAATTTGTCACGGTTCCCCGGCTACTTCACACCTCGGAGCGGAAATAACAGTAAAGGGCTGTCTTGTCAGCAGATGCATTCTGCGGTCAAGACAGCCCTTTTCTAATCGACAAGACCCATATATGATCTGAACCTGCGATTACGTTATTTGATCATAGTTTACATAATATATATTATGTTCACTTAATTCATTTGCTTACATAGTCTATTTATCAATGACATACAGCTTCACATTCTGAAAACCAAAGTCACTCACAAAAGATGGGCTGCCTGGAATGAAAATATCAATCCGTTTACCCGTGATGGCGCTGCCCTTATCACGTGCTACTGCTACAAAAGATTGATCCGGCAGCCCCGGGTGGGAATAGCCTGTAACCAACACTTTCGTACCCAACGGAATTACGTTGGGGTCTACCGCAATCGTACCGAGCTTAAGCGGATTTCCGAAATAGTCCACCGCTCCCCATTTTCCATTTTCACTGGCTGCTGCGGAATACGCTGTGGCCTTCACGTCAACTACTTTTCTGTAGTTGAATGTTTTGCCCCATGCTTCAACCTGTTGACCGTCACCTGCTGGCGCTTTCTCGGAAAGAAGCTGAGGCTTCGAATCCGAAGCGGCCTTTAACTTGTTCTCGTCCGGCACCTTAATTTGCATTCCTGCATATATATTGCTGGCGGCAACATCCGGGTTCTCCTTTTGCAGATCTTCTACAAATACCCCGTAACGTTGAGCAAGTAAAAAGAAGGTGTCACCTTCCTTGGCCGTATGAAGCGAAGCAGCGTCGGCTACCCCGGCTGTCTGCGCCAATCCTGCAATGGCTACTGCCAGCACCGCAAATTTCATTGTTTTTCCAATACGTTTCAGATGTTTCAAAAGATATGTACCTCCTCTGTTATGCCTGCGAAGTTAGCTGTCGGATTCGGACTCAGGAGAAGCCCTATGCTTAATGCAATTCACCCCTAGGCAACCTTCCATCCATTCGTATGAAGACGGATCAGAAGTTACTGCCGTTGTTACGTCCCCCGCACTTCCCATGGTTTTGGGTCCCGCATTCAGCGTCTGTCGTAGCTGTCTGCTGCCCCGGTAAGTTTTGGCTCACTGCATAATATCACAATTTTGTAACCTTATCTGCATGAAAATGTTGGGAACCTTGAACATCATACTACATGTGTTACAATTTTGTCATCATGAAATCGAAATTAGTTACAAAAATATGAACGAGGATGACAAAAAAAAGAAAAAGCCCCCCGTCAAACTTCCAACGCGGAGAGCTTTCTTCATAGCCTTTACAAGCTCATTTCTTACAAAACCTTGGCAAGAAAATCCCGGGTACGATCATGGCTTGGAGTACCAAAAACCTGCTCCGGTGTACCTTGCTCCACAATTTGACCGTTATCCATAAAGATAATGCGGTCTCCTACCTCGCGGGCAAAGCCCATTTCATGGGTCACGATGACCATCGTCATGCCACCCTCAGCCAGCTTCTTCATCACGTCCAGCACCTCCCCGACCATTTCAGGGTCCAAAGCCGAAGTCGGCTCATCGAAGAGCATTACATGCGGCTGCATCGCCAAGGCGCGTGCAATCGCAATCCGCTGCTTCTGTCCACCGGATAACTGATTTGGATAGGTGGCCTTTTTGTCTTCAAGTCCAACGGTGCGCAGCAGCTCCAGCGCAATTTTCTCCGCTTCCTTCACAGACTGGCCCCTAACCTGAGTTGGCGCAAGCGTCAGATTTTGCAGCACCGTTTTGTGCGGGAACAGGTTGAAATGCTGGAACACCATCCCCATTTTCTCACGAGTCGCATTAATGTTATGACCACGAGCTGTGATCGGCTCGCCCTCAAACAAAATCTCCCCGTCGGTCGGCTGCTCCAGCAGATTCATACAACGTAAAAATGTACTTTTCCCCGAACCACTCGGGCCAATGACGACAACAACCTCGCCTTTGGCAATATCTATATCAATGCCTTTTAAAATTTCACTTTTGCCGAACGATTTACGCAGTTGTTTAACGGTGATCACTGGCTCTCAACTTCCTTTCCCATAAACCCAACAGCTTCGACAAGCTGAATGTCATTACAAAATAAATAGCAGCCGCGATGACGAACGGACTTAATCCTTCGTAGGTGATGTTCTTAATGACTTGGGCCTGATACATAATATCCACGATACCGATGGTAGAAATGATGGAGGACTCTTTAATAATCGTAATAAACTCATTGCCGATCGCAGGCAGTACAGACTTGAACGCTTGCGGTAAAATGACGTGACGCATAGCTTTGCCTCGTCCCATACCGAGTGAACGAGCTGCTTCCATCTGACCACGGTCCACTGCCTGGATACCTGCACGGAAAATTTCAGCCAGATAAGCCGAGCTATTCAGAGATAACGTAATAATACCGGACTGAAGTGGCGTAAAATTGACGCCCAGCGTCAAAGCAACCCCATAATGGATGATCATAAGCTGTACCAGCATAGGTGTACCACGTAGTACCTCTACGTAGGCCGTACCCAACCATTCAATGATACGTACACCACTCATCCGCAGCAGAGAGATGATCAGACCAATGATAAATCCGAACAGTACCCCGAGCGCAGACAGCAACAACGTGTAGCCGATACCCGTAACGTAAAAGCTGCGATATTTCCAAAATATATCCACGATGTTATTGGATGAAACCTGTCGATCCGCATTGAGCGCACTCGCTTCTGTGGAAAACTTTTCAATAGAACCGTCTGCTTTCAGGCGAGTCAACGTTTTATTTACAGAGGCCAGCAGTTCAGCATTTCCTTTACGAATACCTACAGCGGTTTCTGCTCCCTCATCCTCTGGCACCGCCTTGGCGAGCGTTACCGTACCGTCCAACGTATATCCTTTAGCAACTGTATCCTCAATCACGACAGCGTTAATACGCTGTGTCCGAAGCTGGAGTACCAGGTCGGAGATTTTATCCAGCGAAGTTACAGAGGAATTGGGCACTTTTTGAGCAATCTCTTCCTGAATACTGCCCTTTTGTGCCCCGATCTTCTCGCCTTTCAAAGCAGCCATCATCGGATATTTGTCCTTATCCTCCGGACGTACCATAATGACTTGCTTGGAGTGGTAGTATACATCCGAAAAATCAATGCTCTTTCTGCGTTCATCCGTTGGTGTCATACCAGACAGTACCAGGTCTACACGACCGCTTTGCAGGGCAGGCAGCAACGAGTCAAAGCTCATGTCCTCAATGACCAGCTCTGCACCCAGATCCTTGGCAATTTCATTGGCGATATCAACGTCAAATCCTACAATGGTATCCTTGCCGTTAATGTCTTTATGAAACTCATAAGGCGGAAAATCGGCACTCATGCCGAGTACAAGTTTTGACTGTGTCTTCGCTTCCGTCCCGTATGCAGTAAGCATCGGAAGACCAGCCAACAGCAAGATAACCGCCGTCAGAATAAGGGCGGTAAAACGATATGCCTTTTTCAATCTTTTTTTCTCTCCTTAAATTCTTTATAATAAATAAGATTGTGTCATTATAAATGAATATGCATGATTATGCAATGAATGTTATAGTACAAATTCAGCACTCTAGCTTAGTACCTACATTACAGCATATATAAAGGAGTTTTTAGCATGGATTTTAAACAGACGATCCAACGTACCATTGAGCAGCATGCCCAAAGTTTTAAGGATATTTCTATATATATTGGCGCAAACCCAGAGCTGGGGAATGAGGAGTTTTTGGCGGCTGCTCGTCTAAAAGAGGAATTGGCTTTTCACGGATTTGAAGTGCAGGCTCTTGTTCTAGGTATCGAAACGGCTTTTATTGCGACTTATAAAGCCGCAAAACCCGGTCCGGTCATCGCTTTTCTAGCAGAATATGACGCCCTGAAAGGTCTGGGACACGCATGCGGACACCATCTGATCTGTATGATGAGTACAGGAGCGGCTGTTGGCCTCAAATCGGTCATTGACGAGATCGGTGGAGAAGTACGAGTATACGGCACACCTGCCGAGGAAACACGCGGTGCCAAGGTCCCCATGGCGGCTGCCGGGTTGTTTGATGATTGTGATATAGCACTCATGACGCATCCTTACGACGGTTATGAAAAATCGGGTAAATCGCTGGCGATTGATGCCGTACAATTCGAATTCTTTGGGCAATCCGCTCACGCGGCGGCCAGTCCCCACGAAGGTATTAACGCGTTGGACGCGGTGATTCAAACGTTCAACGGCATTAATGCGTTCCGCCAGCAGGTGAAGAGTACGGTACGTATTCACGGCATCATTAATCAAGGAGGCCAGGCAGCAAACATCATTCCTGATTATGCCTCTGCCCAATTTTATGTACGGGCTGCTACACGGCATGAACTGAATTCATTGACTCGCCGCGTCATTCAAATTGCCGAAGGAGCGGCCCTACAAGCCGGGTGTCGTCTGAAAACCTCGAATTATGAGACATCTTATGATGAAATGGTGACCAACCGTGCGCTCTCCGATGCCTTTACCGCAAATTTGGTGCTGACAGGCATTCCGCAGGAGGACATCACAGAGGGCGAAGATCACGGCTCCATGGATATTGGAAATGTGTCGCTGCACTGTCCCGCCATTCATCCGTACATTCAAGTTATTGACGAGAAGCACGCCTTGCATACACCTGAATTCCGCGATTTGGCGATGCAGGACCGGGCGCTGGAAGGAATGTTGCTAGCCGCCAGAACCTTGGCCTGGACCGCATGTGATGTAATCACGAATCCTGAGTTACTGACACAGATTAAGGAAGAATTCTCTCTGCTGAAAAGAAAAATTTAAAATTTTAATTTCGCCAAATTTTTAATTTCGTCTTCCGTCTTCTCTCCAGAAAGGAGCAGTCATTATGAATCATATGAGCAGCTTTTGGGCGTTGTTTATTGTGGTCGACATCATTATTTTGTGGTTCTTTTTTCGAGCATTATACCGAAGGAACAGGGAAAATCGAAAGACACGCCGCCGTAATGCTTTTTTTCTCCGCTCCCCGTCCCCTTCTTCCCTTGAACAGGGGCGGTATAAGGAAATTATAGAGCTCGTGCAGCTTCTGGAACAATCTATTCCAGCCTCCTACGCTCATAGTGTAAGGCGGCGTGTAATGGATACCCATCCTCACCTGACGGAACAGGAATACGATTGGCGCTGGAATGAGCTCAAACGCTATTTTATGCTATGTGCGATTATGAATCGAGTGCCCATGTTCAGTCCAGATGTGGATGAACTGTGGCACGAAATGCTGATGTTTACGCGGGAATACCAGCATTTCTCGGAAGCCTTCTTTGGTCGTATGCTGCACCACGCCCCTCACGCTGGCTCACAGCCGATGCCAGATGAACGGGCATGGTTTGACTGGCTGTATGCGGAATGCTTTGGCTGGAACCACTATAGTGCAAGCTTATGGGGGACTTTTTTCAATCATCCATTACCGAATAACGAGCTTGCACACTATTACAAGCTGACAGCTTCCGGGCAGCCAGCAGGCGATCGTTGGAATATGCAGGAGAGCATAGGCATCTCTCAGCAGGCACAGCAAGCGGTTCAGAGGATCATGAACCATCTGCGTAATCGGGTGAATGAAGCAGTGGATGATCCAGATGGCAAGCGGCTGCTGAAGGTCAACTATTTACAAATAGATGATCTGCTGCTGGCCGTCGTATGGTATTCCTGGTATCAACCCCATCAGTTTGCCTTGCAGATGCATCCTGATGCTACAGGAAGTGCCGCATTAGCAAGCTCGTCAGGCTGTAGTTCAGCAAGTGGCTGCTCGAATTGGGATACGCACCACTCGAACCATCACTCTTGCCACGGAAGCTCCCATGATGGAGGCTCATCTCACCACGATTCGGGTGATTCCGGCGGTAGCCATTCCTCGTGCAGCAGTAGCTCCTCATGCGGAAGCAGCTGTGGTGGAGGCGGAGGCGACTGATCGCAGCAAAAAAGGGCATTCCTCAGCCACTATTGGCTTCTGTGGGATGCCCTTTTTCCATTGTACTATGCCAATTCTGCCTTGTTCAGACACTCCTGCCCGGTCGACTTAGTTCATTCGTTCCCTGTCAGTGAACGGTAAATATCCAGATACGCTCCAGCCGACACATCCCAGCTGTACTCTCCTGCAAAAGCAGTGTGTGTAAGCTTGGACCAATGCTCAGGCTGGCGATAAAAATCAGCCGTACGACGAATCGTATGCAGCATATCATGAGCATTGTAATTTTTGAAGCTAAAGCCGTTCCCTTCGCCTGTGGACTCATTGTAAGCATGTACGGTATCATTCAGACCACCCGTTTCTCGCACAATCGGGATGCTTCCATAACGAAGCGCCAGCAGCTGGCTAATCCCGCAAGGCTCAAACCTCGACGGCATAAGGTACATATCGCTTGCAGCATAAATTTTACGGGACAAAGGCTCACTAAAAGCGAGCTGCACCGACATTTTCAAGGGATAACGTCCAGCCGCTTCCCGGAACCAATGCTCAAAGGCTGGATCTCCCGTACCCAGCACAACAAACTGAATATCATCATCATACATGATTTCATCAAGCACCCTGGTTACCAGGTTCAGTCCCTTCATATCCACAAGTCGGGTTACCATCGCAATTAAAGGCACATCCGGTCGTACCGGCAGACCCAGTTCCTTTTGCAGACCGATCTTGTTTTTCTTTTTCTTGACCAGACTGGTGCGGTACTTCGTATAAATACGGTTGTCCGTAGCAGGATTGTAGCTTTTGGTATCAATTCCGTTCACAATACCCGACAAACGCCCCTGCTCTCCCAGCTTACGCAGCAGCCCTTCCAGCCCATATCCGTAAAATTCCGTCTGTATCTCCTCTGCATAGGTAGGACTTACAGTGGTGACATGATCCGAGTAGGTCAGCCCACCCTTCATAAAATTCAGTCTGCCATGATATTCCACACCCTCAGGGGTAAAATAGCTCCCGTCCAGATTCAATAGTTCCGTTAAGACCTCATATGGAAAATCCCCCTGATACAACAGGTTATGTATCGTAAACACGGTGCGAATATCACTGTAAAAGGGCAAATGACGGTAATTGGCATTCAATAGCAACGGCGCCATCGCGGTATGCCAGTCATGACAATGCAAAATATCAGGCTGAAAATTCAAATCAGGCAGTACTTCCAAGATCGCCCGGTTGAAAAAGGAAAAACGCTCGCCATCATCCATATAGCCGTAAATTCCGTCACGACCAAAGTAATATTCATTATCTATAAAATAAACCTTGATCCCGTCCAACATCAGTTCCTCTACTCCACAATACTGATCACGCCAGCCTACGGCGACATGCTTGACTGTTACCGGACGCAGAGACTCCTTATAAGGATCGGGGATCCCCGCATATTTAGGCAAGATGATCCGGACATCGCACCCCGCCTGACGAAGTGCCTTTGGCAGTGCACCAATGACATCAGCCAGCCCGCCTGTTTTAATAAATGGATGTGCTTCTGCTGCCGCAAATAAAATGTTCATATGTGCTTCCTCCTAATGACCTCAACCCTATTTTAAACCAGTTGTAACATGGATTAATCTGCTTTTTTAGCCCTTCGGGGCGCTTTCTTCAGTATAACGACACTCAGCGGCGGAATGGTCAGCTCCAAGCTGTGGAGTTGTCCGTGGCAAGGGATCTTGGCTGTGCTCAACACTTCGGTGTTCAACTGGCCACTACCGCTAAAGTCCGAATGATCGCTGTTCAGCAGTTCAATATAGCTCCCCGCCTTTTCCAGACCAATTCGGTAGTTATCTCTTGACACGGGCTGAAAGTTAATAAGCACGACCAGTGTATCTCCCGGCTTTTTCCCTTTACGCAAATACGTAATTACGCTCTGCCCACGGTCCTCCGCCTCAATCCACTGATAGCCATCCCACGAATGATCCAGCTCCCATAATGCTTTTTCCTGTATATACAAATGATTCAGCGCTTTCGTAAAAGCGTGCAGCGAACGGTGACTGTCATAATCCAGCAGAAACCAGTCAAGCTGCTCCTCATCCTTCCATTCAATGAATTGGCCGAATTCCCCACCCATAAATAACAGCTTTTTGCCCGGTGAGGTGATTTGGTAACCGAGAAGCGCTCGAAGCCCGGCAAATTTTTGCTCATAGCTACCCGGCATTTTATCAAGCAGCGACTTTTTACCATGAACGACCTCATCATGTGACAACGGCAGTGTAAAATTCTCGCTGTATGCATAGGCTATGGGGAACGTCAGCAAATTATGGCGCTCAGGCCTCTGATCGAAAACCGTTTCAATATAATCAAGCGTATCGTTCATCCAGCCCATATTCCATTTGTAATTAAAGCCGAGTCCTCCATCGCTTACCAGGGAGGTAACCATCGGCCAGGCACTGGACTCCTCTGCCATCATCAGCGCATACGGATAATAGCGGAAGACTGTTTCATTCAATTGTTGAAGGAAGGCAATAGCCTCCTCATTTTCAATGCCTCCCTTGGAATTAAAACAATATTGACCGTCCTGCTTTTCAAAATCCAGCCGCAACATACTCGTCACAGCATCTACGCGCAGACCGTCAATGTGGTACACATCCATCCAGAACAGTGCATTGGATATCAGGAAAGAACGCACCTCCGGCTTGCTGTAATCGAACGTCAGTGTCCCCCAACCAGGCTTTTCTGCAATCAGCGGGTCCGCGTATTCGAACAGCGGCGATCCATCAAACAGTCTCAAACCATGAGCATCCTTGGCAAAATGAGCCGGAACCCAATCCATAAGCACCCCGATGCCTGCCTGATGACAACGATCCACCAAATACATAAAATCATGCGGTTCCCCATAACGGCTTGTCAGTGCAAAATATCCGGTGAGCTGGTATCCCCAGGAAAGATCATACGGATGCTCACTGAGTGGCATAAGCTCAATATGCGTGTAACCCATTTCCGTTACATAGGGTACAAGAAGCTCAGCCATTTCCCTGTATGTATAAAACGTACCGTCTTCTTTTTGTTTCCAGGTGCCCAAATGCAGCTCATATATATGAAGGGGCTTTCCATAAGGCTCTCTTCGTTTACGCCGCCAAGCCGCGTCGTTCCAAACGTAGCCCTCCAGTGAAGCGACCACGGAAGCCGTTGCCGGTCTTAATTCTGCGCGTACCGCATAAGGGTCTGCTTTTAGAAAACGTTCACCATTTGCACCCGTAATATCATATTTGTAAAAAGTTCCTTGGGATATACCTGAAAAAAAACGACTCCAAAAGCCAGATTCGGGAACTCTATATAAGGAATCCTGTTCCCCATTCCAGTTGTTACGATCTGTAGCAAGCCCGACATGGAGAGCATGAGGAGCCCAGACCGTAAAACGGACGCCCTGTTCTCCGTTCTCCACAGTAAGGCGGGAACCCAAAGATCGGTAGCTGTGATAAAGTGTTCCTTCGTGAAACAAATAAATATCTTCCGGCGATACAGCCTGTTGCGGGAGAGTTTGGTCTGTCATCACGTCACCACCCTTATATGTTTGTTAGAACAAAATGTATGATTCGGAAATACATTTGCTTTCCAGTCAAAGCTGACTTGGGTTATTACCCCATTCTAGCCACAATGAACAGAAAAATGACTATGAAAAAAATAAACCTTAAATTTTGGGGGATCTTACACACCTGATGGTTTCAAGAGCACCCCATACCGTTTATGTATGTACTACAACAGACAACTAAACCGGGAGGGAAACGAAATGTTTAATAAAGAATGCATTGCCATGCTGCTGGCAGGCGGAGAGGGACGCCGTCTTGCTCCCCTTACTTCAACGATTGCAAAACCCGCCGTACCCTTTGGCGGTCATTACCGAATTATCGATTTTCCTCTCAGCAACTGTGTTAATTCAGACATCGATACTGTAGGTGTGCTCACGCAATATGAGGCGGAATCCTTGCACGAGCATATTGGGGATGGAACTCCCTGGGGTCTTACTCAAACGAACGACAAGGGAGTTACCTTACTTCCATCTTATAATACAGACAACGCTGAATATTTGGGAACGGCAGACGCCATTCATAAAAATATCGAATATATAGACAGTCAAAACCCGGAACACGTGCTTATTTTATCTGGTGATCATATTTACTATATGAATTATCGTGAAATGCTGAACTATCATAAGGAAAAAGTTGCTGCGGCTACGATTTCCGTTATGGAAGTACCTTGGGATGAAGCGCACCGCTTTGGCGTCATGAGTGCCGATGAGGAGCTGCGTGTAACCGAATTCGCTGAAAAGCCGGAGAAACCTGAAAGTAATCTGGCCTCTATGGGGATTTACCTGTTTAAGTGGGATTATTTAAGAAAGTATTTGGTGGAGGACGCCGAGGATGAGCAATCCAGCCATGATTTCGGTAAAGACATCATTCCTAAAATGCTGGCGGATCAAGAATCCTTATATGTTTACGAATTTCAAGGCTACTGGAAGGACGTAGGTACCGTTAAAAGCCTGTGGGATTCACATATGGATCTGCTGCAAGAGGATTGCGCGATTGATCTGCAACGGACAGACTGGCCTATGTATACGCGTGAACGCCGCACAAGGTTGAGCGCACATAAGCTATCTAACCGCAAAACGGAGCCATTGGACAGCCTCCTGCATGATTCTTGCCAAGTAGAAGGTCAAATTGAACGTTCCGTCGTATTTAGCGGTGTCGAAATAGGTAAAGGCTCGGCTATTAAGGAAAGTATCGTTATGCCTGACACCCGTATTGGTCGTAATGTGTATATTGAGCACGCGATTATTGGTGAAGGTGCTGTGATTCGTGACGGTGCAGTCATCAAGGGTAATCCGGGTGAAATTATGGTTATCGGGCCGAATGAAACGGTATTCGGTAAAATGGCGGTACGCCCACAAACAGCCCGCATATTGAAAGAAGCTTATGAGCGCAACACACGCCTGCGTGCTGAAGGCTTTACTTCTTAATGGAACGAAATATGTCAAACAGCCAGCCCTTCACTATAATGGGGACTGGCTGTTTTTATAATTTACATCTATTTAAAACTAACTTTCGGTTACATATCTAGACTTCCGTGAGTTGCGGTGGCTCTACGGGTTCCTCGGCTTGCAAAGCAGGCAATGAAACTGTAATCGTGGTACCTGCTCCCAATTCACTCTTGATGAGCATTTGCCCTTGATGGCGCTCCACAAATTGCTGCGAGATTGCCAATCCCAAGCCCGTACCACCATTCTGATGGTCTACTTGGAAGAATCGTTCTCTTACTCTGGCAAGATTCTCCGCGCTAATCCCGATTCCTGTGTCTTGCATAGACACCTCGATGTTGTCTCCGATCTTTTGCAGTGACAGAAAAATAATAGAGCTTTCATGCGAGAACTTGATGGCATTATCCGCAATGTTTAAAAACACCTGTTTCAAACGGTTGCCGTCTCCATGAACCAGGTATACTGTTTCCTCCGAGTCCAGTTGGAGTTTAATTTGCTTCATTTCCGCTTTGGCCCATACGTTCAGCATAATCTCCTGCAAAAGCTCGCGCAGATCAACCGTTCCCATGACAAGCTTCATTGCGTCTTGTTCCAGCTTGGAAAAATCAAGAATCTCCTCGACCAAACCAATCAACCGATCCGTCTCCTTGGAAATAATCTGCATCCCGATCTTCGTCTCCTCTGGATCATAGCCGCCGGAATTTAGCGTTTCACTCCATCCCTTAATAGAAGTCAGCGGCGTACGCAGCTCATGGGAAATGGACGAGATAAAATCATCCTTGATTTGATTCGTTCTAGCAATTTCCTGGGCCATGTAGTTTAGTGTCGAAGCCAGCTCACCCAACTCAAAGCGATAATCTCCTTTAATTCGTGCATCAAATCGCCCTTGCGCCATCTGAGCTGATACATCACGGATATTATTAATCGGCCTAACGATGGAATTAGCTAGTCCTGTACTGACTACGAATACGATAACCAGTACAGCTACCATGATGCCCACGGAGAAGAGCGTAATGGTAAATAGCTTATCGTTGACCTTTTCCAGCGAGGTCGTATACCGAACAATATACACCTGATCTCCGACGATATTATCCAGTTTTTTGGATACCGCCATAACTT
The DNA here is from genome assembly GCF_050467745.1 of Paenibacillus sp. NRS-1781. Classification (NCBI taxonomy): domain Bacteria; kingdom Bacillati; phylum Bacillota; class Bacilli; order Caryophanales; family Paenibacillaceae; genus Paenibacillus; species Paenibacillus sp. NRS-1781. Next base: position 16,092 of record NZ_JBITPI010000035.1, on the reverse strand, counting down.
GCTGACCCGTACCAGGTTGCTTCCCAATCCAGCTCCCCGTATCCCCCGCTAATGCTTGCGTCACATCACTGGTTTGTACACTTGTTTCTGCCGCAAAGTTCGTGGAATTATCTATTACATTCCCCTTCTCATCGAGCAATTGCAGTTCCGTATCCCCTAATGAAAACGTATTAAGCAGATACGACTGCAAAGACTGTCCCGGCTCCTTGAATTTGGGTGCAAACTCACTTACCGATTGGATGCGACTTTCCACGTGCTTATAAATCGTGTCGTAATAGTATGCACGGATTACAATCATGAAAATGACTTCTACCAACAGAAGCGCCAAGAACACCACAAAAAAATAGTGAAGCACAATCTGTCTGCCAATCCCTTTTTTGATCATTGAGCCTGACCTTTCCATTTATACCCATGCCCCCATACCGTTTGCAAAAAGGCGGGTTCGGAAGGATTGTTTTCAATTTTTTGCCGCAACCGCCGGATGTTCACATCCACGATTTTTGGATCGCCCATATATTCCTTGCCCCACACATGGTCAAGCAAAACATCCCGGCTGAGCGGTGTATTTTCTTTTTCCAGAAAAAATTGAATCAGGGAAAACTCTGTTGGCGTCAGCTCAATCAACTGCCCGTTTTTCTTAAATTGCTTGGCAATCAGATCCAGCGTGAACGGACCAGACTGGAAGGATACTTTAGCCGCCGTCTCGCGGTGTACATTCACCCTACGCAGCAGCGACTGAATACGGGCAATGAGTTCCGTCGGGCTGAAAGGCTTGCTCACATGATCATCAGCCCCTACAGACAAGGCATACACCTTATCCTGCTCCTGTACCTTCGCCGTGAGAAAGATAATACCAATGCGCTCATTCGTTTCCCGAATTCTTCGACAGACCTCGAAACCGTCCATACCGGGCACCATTACGTCGAGCAACGCGATATCAATATCCCGCACCGTGTTCAAAATATTAAGAGCCTCATGCCCATCTGCTGCCTCCAGCACCTCGAAACCGTTTCGTTTCAAGTTTATGACGATAAAGCTGCGAATGGATTCCTCGTCTTCCATGATCAAAACTTTACTCACTCTATTCTACCTGCCTTTCCCCCAACTTGTTTTTAATGGTTTTACGTGGTTCCAGCTCGCTGGATCGCTTGATACCAATCACCTGTGCATTGGTTCGCCATAGCTGGCTATAGCCTTCATTGTTTCGCTCCCATTGCGACAATGAGAAATATTTAATTTCTGCAATCGTTTTGTCTGTATTATCCAAAATGAACCGCAAATAGCTGTCCTTCTTTGATGCTTTCGGATCAATAGTCACTTTGCCATGCAGTTCCTTTGGCAGCCTGAAATAGACCTGATCATTGGAATCTCGATACTGCTGCTGCTTGAAAATCGTTCCCTTGGCCCCATCCCACTGATAGAACGAAACAAAATACGGAACCTCATCCAGTGGCCTGTTGGACCAGCCTTTCGGCTTCTCCAAATTGCCAAATTCCAGAATGCCATCACCATCTACATCACCGCTAGTAATGGTAGCATCCTTAAAGGTCACATCCATGAGATCAAGCTTTTTGAGCTTGCCGTGGTCCATCACAATGACATTGGACACCGTAGTCGTCTGAGCAATCTTGGTATCTATAATGATCCCCTGCCTACCCTCGGCTACCTTACCAGCGACCACATTGTAGATACTAAGAGCCTGACTGTCCAAATCCAGCGATCCGATTTCCTTAAAGGTTCCCCCGCTGAATTGGAATGTTTTGACCGTGAAAAATTCATTGCGACGCAGCAGGATAATCGTCAAGTCATTCAAATTGTCCCCGTTCAGGTCCATCTTGTTATGATTAAAGTCGTCTACGACGAAGTCCGTATAACCTGTAGCATATATTTTCTCCAAAGTTCCTCCGGTATAGGAATACACGATAAGTCCCTTCTGATCGCCACCCTCACTGCTATCCCCGCTGGAAAAGCCTGCTACAATATCGAGCGTGCCATCATTCGTTACGTCGACCAGCTTGAACGATTCCAGCACCGTACCTTCCCCGTCAAACGTCAGCTTCTTTACCCACGTTCCGTTCTGATCCTCGAACAAGGCCCCGTGTATTTTTACACTTTCATCTGGCGTTTCGTAAAAAAGCACTGCTTCGTCCGTACCATCATTGTTCAGATCCCCCGTCCGAATGGGCGTGGGGTCATCGGGGTCATTGGGTCGCAGAGGCTGTACCATTCCAAGCTGAGTAATCACAGCACCATTCAGCTGCTGTTTCTCGTCAGACATCATCGGTGCCTGCATCAGCGAAATTGGATCGCTAATGACATTACAGCCGCTTAAAAATCCAACAAGAAGCAGTGATGTGCAGCAACCGGTTAACATTCTCAACAACATCATTTTCACTTCTCTTGCCGTCCCCTTCACAATTTGTTCTTTTCCGCCTGTGTCAGTCGTCTGCCCTGAATATCAAATACGAGTTCGCCGCCGTTCAATCCCCATATACGGGAAGCAAAGCGTTCAGCCATCTCCAGCGGCAGTACGGTGATTACCGTCACCCGTTCGTCAGAGCAAAGCTTGCGGAAGGTATCCATCACATGAGCTGCTGAAGTCGGATCAAGTCCATTTACAGGCTCATCAGCCAAAATGACCTTAGCCCCGTGAACGAGCGCACGCGCAGTCGCTACCCGTTGCCGCTCACCGCCGCTAAGCTTGTCGCATTTGTCATGCGCCTTATCCAGCAAGCCCAAATCCTCCAATACATCCATTGCTCCCATATAATCGTCAGAACGCACCATCCCGGTCACCATTCTCCATAATGGAGTCTGACCCGATCTGCCGATCAGCACATTTTTGAGAGCGGTCCGATTCATATTTAAATGCGGATTTTGCTCCAGATATGCCCATTCCCGCTTTATTTTCATTTTGCCCGTCCATCCGGATTTCAGCACATCCTGGCCATCTACCATCAGGCTGCCTTCCTCCCATGGCTCCTGCAAAGCAAGACAGCGCAGCAGTGTGGTTTTTCCACTTCCGCTCGGTCCCACTACGGCTATCAGTTCGCCCGGGTGAATTTCAGCATTAATCCCGCGAAGTAATGGGGTCCGTTCAGGCCCCACTTGCTTGGTCAGCTTCTGTATTCTAATCATCTTTGTGATTCCCCTTTGTCCGCCATCAATACTATCTATAGTTTATAGTAAATGTGAAACAAATACCATGCAAACCGCAGTTTTATGCCGTCGATATTATTTTTCGAAATAACAATCCCAACAACCCGAAAACGATTTATCTGCCCCCGAGAACCAGAAACATGCTGCCTTGGGTTTCATAGTCCAGTAGCGCTCCGCTAATGTTAGGTCCAACCACAATCCAAGCAGACCCAATGCAAACCCCAGCTCAATATCTTAAAATGAATGTTAAGGAATGATTTGCATTTGATTCCATAATCAATAGATATTCTTACTACCATGTATAGCGGTCATGCAAATACAGCAGAATACATGCGAATTTCGGTATTTTTAGTGCATAAAAGAAAAGATGAAAAAAATCGCCATCTGAGATGACGATTTTACGGAAATTCTGTCTGATATGTAATCGACTCCGCATCGTTAGAGAGTCTTGTATGTTCAATCCGAACCCAATCACGTCACAGCGCACTATTTTATATTATAGTGGACAATGCCCAGCAGAACAAGCCATAATAAATAAGTGAGCATTTTGAAATTGCTCATGTTTTGCTTATGGACGGGCTTAATTACGTTCACCGCTCTGGGCTCGAAGACAGAATAGGAGGCATTTGATTCCATGAGTTATCAAATTAAAATAGACACTTCTCCAATTTACGAATTACTAGGCAGCTTTATGGCCTATGTAACCAAAAAATGGGTACACGATATGGACCTGGGCCATGAGTGGATCGACAAAGTGGATGCACGGCTACAAAACGAAGTTCGCACCGAGCTGGCTACAACGCAGAATTGCCCTTTTAGCGATTATGACGCGCTTTATGTTTGGGCTTTGCTTCGACCGGAATCGGATGAAATATCTGATTATATCGCTTATTTGGACCACGGCCCAGATGAAGATATGTTCGAGCTGATTGTTCCTCATGTTCCTTTTTTAACCTTTGAAGAATCTTTGCGCATTCGCAAGGTGTACGCCCCTCTCCTCAAATTATGGGACCGGGACTACTTCCGGGCAATGGAAAGCGAACTGCGTGTGCTGGCAGAGGAAGACGCTGCAGAAAAACGTATGCTTCTGAACAAAATGGAACCGGAAGCATTGGTTGAATACGCCACAGCCGGACTGATCGTGCCTCATATGGAAGATTTGGATACAGTTGTTCTGTTTCCAGTCGTCCATAACCGTCCGATCAATTCGTACTGTTTTTATACCCGCATGCTGCTAATCCAGTATCCGGTAGACGTTCCCGAAGAAAGCGAGGAAGAACCGCCTACACTCCTGCTTCGGCTGACTCGGGCGGTAAATGACCCGCAACGTCTGCGGATTCTGCGTTACGTGGCTCAAGGCCCTAAATCTCTCGAAGATATGCGTCATGATTTGAGCCGATTGGAAGACACGCTCATGTCTGATATGATGATTTTGCGAGTAGCTGGCCTGCTCCGTATCCACATTGGACGTTATCACAAGGAAAAATTCAGTATTCGCCCCGACGGAGCGGCTGATATACAGGTATTTTTGGAATCCTATATCGGACTGTAAATGGAGCTGTGCCCTACGTTATAACCGAACTTCGTTAAAGCATTGGCTTGGAAGGAGTATGCAACATGTCGTATCCGAAACAGCACATATTATTCGATCTTGATGACACTTTGGTCCACTGCAACAAGTATTTTGATCTTATTCTCAACCACTTTTTCGATTTGCTTCAGGAATGGTTTGCAGCCCATAACCTGATAAAAGATACAATTCGTGAAAAACAAATCGAAATTGATGTGGCTGGTGTCCATCAGGTGGGATTTGCCAGTGAGCATTTTCCTCAGTCCTTGATTGATACGTACCACTTTTTCTCGGAGCAATTCGGACGCCGTACAGATCCTCGGGAAGAGCAGGAGCTTCGCTCGCTTGGCCGAAGTGTGTACGAGCAGGAAATTGAGCCATATCCCGGAATGGTCGAAACGTTAAACTCGCTCCAAAAAGCCGGACATTCCCTGCATCTCTACACTGGCGGTGAGCAGGTCATTCAGGAAAAGAAGATTGAACAGATGAAACTGACTAACTATTTTGATGATCGCATCTACATTCGCCAGCATAAAAATGTCGAGGCTCTGGAGGAAATTATTCAGACGAACCGTTTTGACCGAAGCATCACCTGGATGATTGGAAACTCCCTGCGCACCGATATATCTCCCGCCCTTGCGGCAGGCATTCATGCCGTGTATCTCAAGCAGCCCAAAGAATGGGTTTACAATATGATTGAGCTGCAAAAAAGCGTTAACTCCGTGATGTATACGATACAGAAGCTAACAGAAGTACCCCGAGTCATACACGAAAGCATTCAATTGCATCAACAAAAAAGGACTCTCGGCTAGAGAGCACCGCTAATATCCCCTTCAAGTAGACACTCCAAAAAGTCCACATGGTATCATGAGGCTAGAGAGAACTTGGAGTGGATATTTTTTTCACTTATCTAATTGTCAGTGATATAACCATTCAATAAATGTTCCACGGATAAAATCCGGTCAAAAAGACTAAAGACTTCTTCCGAATCGTAAAGATTCTCCAATACGCTGACCTCCATCATTAAACGTCCCGAAAGCGTAGCCGTTGTGAGCAATAACGACTGGTTTTTGATGGAAAAATAGATGGTATCCACCCATTCCTCCATAATCGGATACGATATAACTCCCAGATTGGACAAGGTGATGGTAAAATTCCACAGGTGGGATCTTTCAGGCATTGTTTTCATAACCAATTCAAGACACTCTTGTTTATATTTCCGATATGAATTGGAAAACGAAGCAAAAAAGAGCGACAACGCATAAGGAACCCCCCTTTTGAACCATTTGAACGCGGATTTCACCTGTTTTTCCAAATTTCCAGCCCGGAAAAATTGCATTGGTAGGCTTGCGACGTAATTGCCGTGCATAGTTTCCGGCGAGTAGTTATGCAGAAACTTCAAATCCATAGACATGGAGACAAACACGCGTTGCTTGTCGGGAGCATGCTGCAATAGTCCATCAGTCATTCGATAACAGATGTATTCGGTTAATGTCATTTTTAGGCTCCGGCAGCGCCGTAAAATCTCACCAGTCTCCTCTTTGCTGAATCTATACGATTTTTTAATATAACCGCCGCCTTGCTCTGGCCTTCTGCCATAACTCAAATCAACGGTTTCGCCAGCGCTTGTCCCTTTTCCCCTAACCCTGGACATAAAACCGGCAACAAAAACCGGCATCCACATAAAAGCGGAGAATCTTCTTTTCATACGTAACAGCCTGTCTTTGGAGACGTCGCCCTTTGCCGCCTTATTTTCCGACTCGGGATCTGGTTCGCCTGAGTAATATTCCAGCCATCTCTTGATCCAGAAAACCAGGCTCAGCCCATTAGCCACCGCATGGTTCATCGCAAATATCATTGTATATTCATTTATAGGGTAAATACGAAACGGAAGTCTGGCATTGGTCGGTCTGTACTGGGCCAGTACCTCCTTCTCCGTAAAATATTGGGAAAGCTTCAGATTTTCAGCCTCCAGAAATTGTTCCAGCTCTTCCTGAGAAAAACGCCCCCATACAAACGTGTCTTTTTCGAATGGTTCCACCCTTTTGGCTTGCAGCAAAGGGTTGTCCAGGATGAGCGAACGGTAGCTGGAAAACAATTTTTCAGCGTCGATTCTTCTTTTAAAAGTAACCGTTGCGATCATGCTGTTGGATAATATATAATCTTCAGTTCCGAAAAAGTAGGTGCTCGCCAGTTTAATCGCATCCATTTTTCTCCCTCCTTCCCTTCGTTCTTTTATATAAACCCTACTTTTCTGGCATGATCCATCATTAGCTTCGCTTTTTGACCGTCCAGCCTGGACCACTCAAACCCCAGCTCCTGCAAAATACCATCAGTCTTCTTGTTCATCGTCATGAACAATGTTTTGTTTGCTCCCTCAAAAAAGACATTGGAATGAAGAATCCGGGCAACCTTCTGCTCTGTCTCTGATTCATCGTACTTTTCAAACATGTATTCGGTAAAATCCTCCACTGACATCGGCTTTACATTTATATCCGCCTGCTTCAAAAGCTTGGCAAAAGCTATCATGCTAACCTGATGGCTGTTAAACAGATGATAGGTTTCGTTGATTAGATTTTTCCGGTCGAACAGGAGTACAACTGCCTTGGCCACCTCATCCACAAAGAAGAAGTCCATGGTTTTATCTTGAATTGTGGGTAATCGGCCAAGTTTGATCATCGACTTTACCAACGAATAAAATACATTATCCGAAATATTTTCCTGGAATATCCCCGAATTAGAATCAAACACGAGGTTCCGACCCTGAACACATTGGAATCAAGCCCTACTTCCCTTGCTCTTACAATCTCTTTCTCGGCTTCGAGCTTCGTCATCACGTAATAGTTATCAGAGCTTTGTTCGACATTGCAATCATATTCAGTGAACATGATGCTGCTCTGGTCTTCTATCCAGCCACTACCTACGCTGGTGGTGGAAACGAAATTGTAGGTCTTTTTCTTCCCTGTGCCAGCAAATTTGATCAGTCTTGCGTTCCCTTCCACATTGACCGCTTGAAATTCCGAGTAATGCCCAAAATGCTTCACATTTGCCGCCGAGTTAATGATCGTATCAATGCTTCCGACCAAATCCCTATAGTGCTCCCGGCTCAGTCCAAAGCAGGTCCTCGGTTAAATCTCCGCAAAACACGCATACTCTGTCTTTCCAGACATTCTGCCCATCAAGCTCAAGGCCAAAATGGAACTTCAGCTTCGCCCATAGTCTTTCGAGCGCCTCTTCGTCATTCGTTCCCCGAACAGGTACATACACCTTATATTCCGTATTTTGCAGCAGTTGAAACAAAATATGGATTCCCAGATACCCGGTTCCTCCTACCAGCAGAACATTACGGTAGTCAGCCCGTTCAGAAAGATCGATGTTTTCATAACCCTGATTTTTCTTCCGGTATTCTTTGAGACTCTCGCGCATTTTCCAGACAACACCAGGTACGCCGTTTTCTCCGGAAGCTGCCGCTTCCCGTAAGGTGTACACAAATTGTTTTAATCTGTCTTTGGAATACTTAATGTTATCCGCCAAGGCCCGAATCGTCGGATATTGAAAGATGTCGTTAATGCCCACTTCAAAATCAAGCGCCAGCCTCGAAACCACCTGAATCGCCTTGATCGAAATTACCACCCAGCTAAAGAAATGCTCATCAATTCCAATCGACTCTATGCCGAGAATCTCCTGCCATACCTTCTGGATTTTCAAATCAAAGTCATTTCTTGGGCTGCTGACTGTGTGGTCGCTTCCCTGCCATTCAGGCTCGGGTAGTGCCTTCCGGTCAATTTTTCCGCTCGGAGTCATCGGCATGCCATCCAGTTGCATAAGCTGGACGGCACCATATAATCAGGCAGCTCCTGCATAAACTGTCCCCGTAGCTCTTCCGCTCCCGGTTCGTCCTCTGCTGTAAAATACGCCGCCAGATACTTCTCGCCTTGCTTATCTTCCCTCGCGATCACCGCCACTTCCCGGACAAGCGGCTGCTTCATTAGCTGCGCTTCGATTTCCCTCAGCTCAATGCGAAAGCCCCGAATTTTCACCTGATCGTCGATTCTTCCCAAAAATTCGATATTCCCGTCCGGCAGCCAACGCACCAGATCCCCTGTCCGGTACAGCTTCTCTCCAGCTTCGTAAGGATTCGCCACAAACTTCTCCGCCGTTAGCTCCGACCGGTGCAGATATCCCCTGGTCAATCCGTCTCCTGCAATGCACATATCCTCGGCTGCTCCGAGCGGCAGCAGCTTTTGGTTCCTGTCCAAAATGTAAATCCGGGTATTGGCAATCGGTTTTCCAATCGTTACCGATGGATACCCCATATCCTCTTCCCGGTACGTCCACGCGGTTGCAATTACGCTCGATTCGCTCGGACCATAGGCGTACATATACTTCATGCTGTCCTTCCACCGCATAACCAGCTCTTTGGTAATCGCTGATCCACCTGTCACCAGTTTTTTCAGCGTCGGCAGCCTGTCCGGCTCAATCCCTGCCAGATAGGTAGGCGGCAGCAGCAGCGCAATCGTAATTTGGTTTTCGTTCATGAACCGTGCAAATTCGTTCAGATTATTAATAATATCCCGCGAAACCAGATACAGCGTTCCGCCTCCCAACAAAATCGTGAACATTTCCCAGACCGAGGCATCAAACGAACTGCTGGCAAATTGCAGCATCCGGTCCGATCCGTCCACACCCCATTGTTCCTGAAAGAAATGCTGGAGGTTGATGATTCCCTGATGTTCTACCATGACCCCTTTGGGTTTCCACGCGGAACCCGAGGTATAGATGATATAAGCCAAATCCTCCGGCTTGTTAACAGACTCCAGATTGGCATGGTCTAGCTCTATATGCCTTAGGCTTTCATCATCCAAATCCATGATTGCCCCGTGATAAGTGAGCTTGTACTTTTGCATAACCCTTATTTATTTTATCGGTTGGAAGCTTACAAATATTTAATAAAATGTTATATAAGCATCTCTTATGGGGAATTTTGGGGTGCGTAACAAGAAAAAAGATGACTCCTGATGAATTCAGTAATCATCTGATGACAGCCAAAAAAGCTTTCTTTTTCAATCTGTCGAAAAACATACTCTGTACCTGGTTCAGTTTTCCTCACGAACGCTAAGTTGCCCTGTACCTGGTTCATTCAGAACAATTCTTGCTTTGACGTTCGATCCATCTTTACGTTTAAAAGATAGCAGCTGTGTCTGCCCCTTCGTCAACAGAGACTTGAGCATCGTTTCCGTAATCTGCTTGCCAGCATATTCCTTCCAGACGACAAAGCCGCAGCCCTGCTTGTAGTGGCTGCACCCATACCCCTTGCGGCCTTCGATAATGCTCCCGCCACAATTCGACCGCGGGCAGCTGCCTAAAGCCTGCCTTTGGCCCGGCGAAGTGCCCAACGGCTCGGCGGACGAAGCTCGCGCTGCCCCGGCGCTTGAACTACTCCCAGCTGAACCCGATGCAGAAGCAGTACGCCCTCCTGCGCCCGATGGCACTTGCTCCAGTGACGATATTCCGACCGAGTTGTTGGTACGCCGTGACGGAGCGCGTGCTGCCCCTTGGGTGGTGATGCTTCCGCTTGCGTCTCCACTACGGGTGGCTCCCTTACTACCTGAGCGTTTGCCCCTCGCTTCCTCGCCAAAAGCGTTTGCTGGAGCCGGTGGTTGCTGCCTCACCTTGTCAATAATGGATAACGTAAACTTTTTAACGTTATCCATAAACTTTTCCTGGGCAGCTTCTCCCTTGGAAATTTGATGCAGACGGCGTTCCCAATGTCCTGTCATCTCCGGCGAAGCTAGCAGGTCGACCCCCGCGTTGCGGATCAGGTCAATTGCCATTTTCCCCTTATCCGTAATGAGAATCTTTTTGCCTTTCATTTCAATGTAGCCGACCTTCTTCAAACGTTCAATGGTGGCAGCACGTGTCGCAGGCGTACCTAATCCAGCATCCTTCATGACCTCACGTAATTCCTCGTTCTCCATCTGCTTGCCTGCGCTCTCCATTGCTTTTAGCAATGTGCCCTCTGTGTAGCTTTTAGGCGGCTGTGTCGCCTTCTCTTTCATCTCGGCGCGAATACAATCCACCAGACGGCCTGCATCAATCTCAAACTTTTTGTCCGTCCATTCATCTGTTTCCTCTTCTTCCTCTTTCTTCGGTGCTTTGTTCTTTTTTCCTTTATCCTGATCAGCCTTGCTCAGAACTACTTTCCAACCCAAGGACAGAAGCTCCTTAATACTTGTTTTGAACAGATGCTTGTCCACTTGGGTTATCACAGTATGCATTTTATATTCGGCAGGCGGGAAGAAATGTGACAAAAACCTGCGGATGATCAGGTCATATACATTTTGTTCCTCCTTACTGAGCGTTCCCGGTCTTTTCAGCGTAGGCAATATAGCATGGTGATCCTCAACACGGGCTGGATTGCAGACAGCTTTATTCTGTTTATGGACCAAATTGGGGTTCGCTTGCTGTACCAGATCAGCATAAGGACCTGTGCCCAGCATACGAAGCGCCTTGTGCATACCGTCTATATTTTGATCCGTTACATAGTTGGAATTAGTACGCGGATAGGAAATGACCTTATGCCGCTCATAGAGCGCTTGTGCTACATCCAGTGTTTTTTTGGCTGAATAACTATACTTGGCATTCGCCTCACGTTGAAGCAGTGTCAAATCGTACAGCTTGAAAGGATATTCCTTCGTCTGCTTCGTATCATATTTTGTGATTTCACCTGTTTTTCCGCGAACTGCCGCTGCTATCGCCTCAGCTTCTTCCGGCTTGGTCAGCCGATCTCCTTGCCACGCACCTTTATACTTGGTCTGATCTTGCTTAAACTCTGCCCACACGTCATAAAAGGTTTGAGACTGAAACGCTTCAATTTCCTTTTCCCGGTCATGAATCAATGCCAGTACAGGAGTCTGCACCCGTCCGACCGACAGTAACGCGTTATGCCGTGTTGTAAAGGCTCTGGAAGCATTCATACCGATTAACCAGTCTGCTTCACTTCGTGCCCGCGCAGCCTGAGTTAGAAATTCAAACTCCGATGCATCTCGCAAACGTTCAAAGCCTACTGCAATACTCTCCGCCGTTAAATCTGAGATCCAAAGTCGCTTGACCGGCTGACGAAGCTTTAACTGCTGTTGAATCAAGGCAAAAATATATTGCCCCTCTCGCCCCGCATCACAAGCATTCACGACTGCATTACAGCGTTTGGCCAACTCACCAATTATTTTCAGCTGATCTTTTGTTTTCGGATTCGGTACAATTTTAAACTGCTCAGGGATAATCGGAAGATCTTTAATATTCCATCGTTTGTACTTGGCATCGTATGCATCCGGCTCAGCGAGACCCAACAAATGGCCGATCGCCCAAGTTACAATGTATTTCTCCCCCTCCAAATAGGTACGGTTATTTTTGGCCCTCGGCTCCATAACAGCCGCAATAGTGCGTCCCATATCCGGTTTTTCAGCAATAATTAACGTCTTCATTCATATTCCATTCCTTCCTGACGGCCTTCTGCTTCCCTTCCTTGACTCACACGTAATAAACGAAAGGTAAATGAAATACAGGCAGGGCCTCACGCAAAAGGAGCCTTCTCCCGGCGAAAGCTCCTTTGTCCATTCATTTGGTCTAGCGCTCCAACAATATACGTGTATTATACCATAGATACCAACATTCTCTCAGGTGATGATTTACGAAGCCTTGTAACGCTAATAGTTACTGTCATTATCCATAAGGTCTATGTAAAAGAGCTATACAGGAAGATGATTTAAATGAATTTTCATCTAAAATCACTCCCCACATAACCACAAGAGTTATATTTATGTTATTATATATAACACATAAAACAAATTTTTGATTATTACCGCAAAATAATTTCATTTTTCAATAAAAAAGCTATACTTCACTCCTGTTTTTATGTTATGATCGCTGTATAAAACAGATCTAGAAATTTTAATAAAGTCATATTATATGACATTAAATTCACATCCCTTTACATACAATGATAACAAATAATGTTTTAGAAAAATCTCGTAATTCAATGGTATCCATTCGCATTTTACTAACCTGAGCACGCTAGTCCTTTAAACGCAACAAAGCCCCATCCGAGGATGGAGCTTTGACTGGATAACTAATATATAAATTATATTTACACCAAAACGGTAGCGCCCATCAGGTATTTATCGACCTCACGTGCGGCTTCCCGACCTTCATTAATGGCCCACACGACAAGGCTTTGCCCGCGACGCATATCACCAGCAGCAAAAACCTTATCTACATTCGTAACATATTTCCCGTAACGTGCTTTCACGTTGGAACGACGATCCGTTTCCAAACCCATTTGCTCCACAATCGTTTGCTCAGGACCGTCGAATCCAATCGCAATGAGAGCAATCTGTGCCGGGAATACGCGCTCCGTACCCGGAACCGGCTGATAGATTTTACACCCCGTTTCATCGACAATACGCTGAATTTGAATCGTGTGCAGCTCTTTCAAATTACCGTTCTCATCACCTACAAACTTCGTTGTCATGATGGAGAACTCACGCGGATCTTCCCCGAATATCGCCTTCGCTTCCTGCTGTGCATAATCGAGAGAGTACACGTTTGGAAATTGTGGCCAAGGATTGGCAATTGGGTCACGTTCCAAAGGAGCTTTGGCATGTGTGCCAAATTGAGTGACGCTTCGACAGCCATGACGTAAAGAAGTAGCTACACAATCCGAACCTGTATCACCACCACCGATTACAATAACATCCTTACCTTGAGAGGACAAATAGTTGCCATCTTCCAGGTTGGAATCCAGGTAGCTCTTGATGGTACCGTTCAAATAATCCATCGCATAATGAACGCCATTCAAATCGCTACCTTCAATGTTGAATTCTCTCGGCTTTGTGGAGCCACCACACAGTACAACCGCATCATACTCAGCATTCAGCTGATCGGTAGGAATATCCTTTCCAATCTCTGTATTCGTAATGAACTGAATGCCCTCCGCCTCCAGTAAATCCACACGACGCTGAACAACCTTTTTGTCCAGCTTCATGGAAGGGATGCCATACATCAGCAGCCCGCCAACACGATCCGCACGCTCATACACAGTTACGCTGTGTCCTGCTTTGTTAAGCTGCGCAGCAGCAGCCAGTCCTGCCGGACCCGAGCCGACAATAGCCACTCGTCTGCCTGTACGCTTCTCCGGCGGATTAGGGACAACCCAGCCTTCCTCAAAGCCTTTTTCGATAATAGCTTCCTCAATCGTCTTGATTGTAACAGATTGCCCGATCAGGCCGACCGTACAGGAACCTTCACAAGGTGCAGGACAGACACGCCCAGTAAATTCCGGGAAATTATTTGTTTTGTGTAGCCGATCCAGTGCTTCCTTCCACAAACCGCGATATACGAGATTGTTCCATTCTGGAATAAGATTATGAACCGGGCAGCCCAAAGTCGCTCCCATAATGTCCATTCCCGTATGACAATAAGGAGTTCCGCAGTCCATACAACGTGCCCCTTGGGTACGCAGCTCTTCTTCGGACATATGCTTATGGAATTCTTCCCAATCTTTAATACGCTCTGCCGGATCCCGATCTGTAGGAAGCTGTCGTGTGTATTCCATAAATCCAGTTGGTGTAGACATGTTACGTTCCCCCATCTCTTCGCTTATGAACCCCGTTCATCCATTCAGAATTTGAGCTAAAATTCGAATTTGTCTGTTTGTATCATGAAAGGATCTATTCTCGTTGAATTTGATTTATTGTATCACAATACAGCGCAAAAGTAATGAAAACTTATGCAACTTTCTGCATCAACAGCCAAAAGGATTTTTTATATGGTTCATTAATTTTTCAAATGAGTGAGGTCAAATGTATCCCAATCTTACTTCGTCCTCTCGTAAACGACAAAACGGTAGTCATACGGGTTTCTTTCATCCTTGACACCGGGAGTCTCACTGACTACATTCCAGCCGTTCCAATCCAGCTCAGGAAAAGTCGTATCTCCCTCGAAATTCTCATCAATCCTGGTGACGATTAGCCGATCAGCATGTGTCCAGAACAGTGAATAAATCTCTGCACCGCCGATGATCATCAGTTCTTCCTGAGCCGCCAATCGGAGACCTTCTTCCATATAATGGATCACTTCTGCGCCCTCCGCCAGATAGCTCTGATCACGGGTCAAAATAACGTTACGCCGCTTAGGCAGGCTTTTTCCGCCAAAGGATTCCCATGTTTTACGCCCCATAAGTACGGTTTTTCCGACCGTCTGCTCCTTGAAAAATGCCATATCTCTCGGCAGGCGCCAAGGAAGGCTGTTATCCCGGCCAATGACGTCGTTTTGTGCCATAGCCCAGATCATCGAAATGCTCATAACTCACAGCTCCCCCAAATCAGATAGCGACTGGCGCCTTGATACCCGGATGATATTCATAGTTCTCAAAAGTAAAGTCCTCGTACGTATAATCAAATATCGAATCCGGTTTACGAAGGATTTTGAGCTGAGGCAACGGATAAGGATCACGCTCCAGCTGCGTATGCACTTGTTGCATATGATTTGAATAAATATGCACATCGCCGCCTGACCAAATGAATTCGCCCGGCTCCAAACCACACTGCTGTGCAACCATATGCGTTAGCAATGCATAACTGGCGATATTGAAAGGAAGGCCAAGGAAGGTATCGACTGAACGCATGGTCAGCATGCAGGAAAGCTTCCCTCTGGCCACATAAAACTGAAATACAAAATGGCATGGCGGGAGCTTCATAGAATCGATTTCAGCCACATTCCAGGCGCTGACGATATGTCGTCGGGAATCCGGGTTGTTTTTAATCGCTTCAATGACATTTGCAATCTGATCGATATGTTGTCCGTCTGTTGTTTCCCACGCACGCCATTGCGATCCATATACAGGGCCCAGATTCCCCTGCTCATCTGCCCATTCGTCCCAAATGGTAACCCCGTTCTCCTTGAGATAAGAAATGTTGGTATCTCCCCGCAAGAACCACAGCAACTCATGGATAACGGATTTTAAATGTACTCTTTTCGTTGTCATCAAGGGAAAACCCTTGGCCAGATCAAAGCGGAGCTGTCTTCCAAAAACAGAAAGTGTTCCCGTCCCTGTACGGTCCTCTTTTTTTACTCCATTCTCCAATATATCCTCCAGCAGTTCCAAGTAATTGCGCACTTTATTTCTCTCCTTTAAGCATGAATAAACACCAGTATTCATAAAATCTGGACGTAACTGAACGTAAAACCGTTTCACGTTAACGAACAGCATCCAGTATTCCAAAGCCCGCAGCGTCAAATTCTAATCTGGAAAAGACCTGCTATTCTGCACCCATATCTATATTTATATAAGTTGAACTAAAGAA
>NZ_JBITPI010000034.1:0-80977 GCF_050467745.1 Paenibacillus sp. NRS-1781 | reverse complement strand
TGGTACAATAACTGATACCTTTACTTCTCTGTCCATTACACCGCCTACTTACTATTTATATTCAGAGTTTATTAAGAATGGATCTAATAAATTATTTTTTTTACTAATCTCTTAAATGAATTGATGAACCAAAACAATAACATTGTAAAACCCAACATAAAACGTCTGTTTTTAAAGCCCCTACGAAAATATTCCATTCTTATTTTGTAGTCATACTGAATATGCTGCTTTAAATTCGAATTATTATAATTTGATTTTCCATCCATAATTCTTTTGTGATAATTAGAAAGCGGTTCGGCTATAAACCCCACATTACAATTCATAATAAATCTAATGTTAAATTCCCAATCACCCAAAACAGGTAAATCCTCTCTATAATTGCCAACTCCAACCAAAGAGTCTCTTCTATATACAAAAGAATTTGTAGTAAACAAGTTGCCTTTTGCAATTTTTAATAGTGTCAACTTTTTTAGGTTTGGGTTAAATACAACTTTAGACTTCTGGATTATCTTTTCATTGGATATTTCTTCATGAATTAGATAGGTTGAAGTTATAACTCCATCATATTCTATATTTTTTTCTAGATTTTCTATACAAATACTCAAAAAATCAGGACTCCATGTATCATCGTCATCCAATAAAGTAACAAACTCAGTTTGGCTATTAGCTAAGCCAATATTTGTAGCAACTTCCATATATAAATCTTTTTTAGTATGACTAACTTTTATTTTTCTAAGAAGATCAGAACTATATTGTTTTAGAAGATGTTGAAGTTGCTTAATGTCACCACCATTATTAATCAATTGAATCTCCCAATTGCCATAGGTCTGATTCATGACACTCTGAACTGCACGTTTTAATAAGATAGGTCTGTTTTTGGTTCTCATAATGATGGCTACTTTAGCTTCCACTCAATCACTCCTCTAAAACAACTCTTTGACATTAGACCATTGAGTATTGATCAACTACCTCATCAGCCGTACCTACCATTCTGACTTTGCCCTTTTCAATCCAGATCGCCTTATTACAAATCTCTTTTACCTGTGCAGAAGAATGTGAAACAAATAATACCGTTGTTCCTCTACTAAGCAAACTATTTATCTTAGTTTTACACTTCTCCTGAAACTTATAGTCACCAACGGCTAAAACTTCATCTACTATAAGTATATCAGGCTCAATTATAGTTGCGATTGAAAACGCCAGCCTGGCAATCATTCCCGAAGAATAATTTTTTATAGGCACATTCATAAATTCATGCAGTTCAGAAAAATCAACAATCTCATTGTATTTCAATTTCATAAAGTCTCTAGAGTATCCCAACACTGCACCATTGAGATAAATATTCTCTTCTGCAGAAAGATCAAGATTAAAACCGGCGCCTAACTCTATTAACGGTGCCATATTACCTTTAACAGAAACACTTCCCGTTGTAGGTTTAAGTACTCCCGCAATAATTTTTAAGAGTGTACTTTTCCCTGCACCATTTAACCCAACAAGACCTAAGACATCGCCCTTCTCCACTTTAAATGACACATCTTCAAGAGCAATAAACTCATTAAAAAACAATTGTCTTTTAACTAACTTTACAAAGTATTCTTTGAAGTTATCAATTTTTTCCGAGCTCAAATTAAACAACATGGAAACATTTTCGACCTCTATAATAGATTCCTTCATTAATTTTCTCCCTACTATACATGTAAAATAAATTTATCTTGTTTCTTATAAAAAACATAAAAGCCAACGATAAAAGTAATAAATCCGAACAAGAAACAGATCATATTTTCATAGATACTCGGAAAAGTTTGATACATTACAATCTGCCTAAAAAAATCAACCATATAGTATAACGGATTTATATAAAAGATAAACTGATAATTCTCAGGAAGTACAGATGCAGGATAAAATAATGGAGTGAAGTACATCCAAGCCGTCAGCAAAACTTCGTATAAATAACTAATATCTCTGAAAAACACTGTATAGGCAGACAACAATAAACCTACTCCTGTCGCGAATAAGAAAACGTAAAATATAGCTAATGGAACCAATAGAAGCACAGGAGTTATTTTCACACCTACAAATAGCATAACAACCAATAAAGCTATTAACGAGAATCCTGAATTGGCCAATGTTGATAGACATTTAGCAAGAGGGAAAATATATTTAGGAATATATACTTTTTTTATTAGGGATGCGTTTCCTACAATTGAATTCATAGACATGCTCGTGCATTGTGAATACATATCCCATATAATTCTACCTGTAAAAACATATACCGGAAAATACGGAACATCACTTTTGAACAAGTTAGAGAAAACCATCGTAAGAACAAACATCATCAATAGAGGATGAAGCACGCTCCAAACAATACCCAAAACAGATTTCCGATATCTTAGCTTAATATCATTAACAACTAATTCACGTAGAAGAAATCTATATTTCGAAAAATTTTGCCAATAAGTTTTCATTAAAAGCCCTCTCATCATACAAACTCATTATTAAATGCTTCGCTTCTGTAATAATCAAAAGTTTCTTTCAATGCCTCTTCTAAAGAGTATTTAGGCTTCCAGCTAAGATGCAAAATAGCCGAACTATTATCAAGACAGCTATGGATAATATCCCCTACTCTATTTTCTTGATAGGTCAATTCTACTTTTTTAGAATTAAACTCGGACATAATCCTCACAAGTTCATTCAAACTAATTGTAGTATTTGTACTCACATTAAATACCCCATTAATCTCGCTATCAATAGCTGCGATATTAGCATTAACAACATCTTGGACGTAAATAAAATCTCTTGTCTGCTCTCCATTACCATAAATAATAAGAGATTCGTTTTTTAACATCTTGTTTATGAAAATAGAGACTACTCCTCCTTCTCCAACATGATCTTGTTTAGGTCCAAAAACGTTAGAATACCTTAAAATAGTATATTTAAATCCATAAAGAGCAGCATAAGTTTTGATATACTGTTCAGGTACAAACTTGGATATACCATAAAAAGAGATAGGGTCAATAGTATGATTCTCAGCAATAGGTAAGTTTTGAGGAACACCGTAAACCGCCGCAGAAGAAGCATATATAATCTTTTTAACACCATGCTTCTTGCAATTTTCCAGTATGTTAACTGTTCCTTTAATATTAGTCTCCTCATCCAGCAAAGGGTCTTCAATCGATCTATTCACATTTACTTGAGCCGCAAAATGTAATACTTGATCAGGCTTAATCTGATTGAATAAGTTATTCAGTTGGTCAGATTTAATATCAGCTTCAAAAAAAACAGCTCTTTCATCTAAATTGCTTAAGTGACCAGTAGATAAATTGTCAATCACAAAAACATTATGGCCTAAATTTAGCAATTGTTCAGCAACAGTTGACCCTATAAATCCTGCCCCACCAGTTATTAGTATCTTCATATCAATCACTCCATAACAAAATTGTACTTTATGCGCTCATTATTACTCAAAAAGGACTCACAGAAAAAATACCCAACTCCCTAATTTTATCCGTCCCATATGTGTCGCCAATCTGTTTGTAATAAGTAAATTTAGAGTTCTGAGTAATGTAATCGATCTCCATTTGAGGATTATCGCCAGATTCCCAGATAATAAATGAAGTGATCAACTTATCAAGATTCTTGATAATAAGTTCTCTTTTGTCTTCGAAAAAATGATAAAAAACAGTTAAAAATATCGCAACATCGTAAGTTTCACTCGTTTCATACTCTTCAATTTTATCTTGAAGTAACGTAATATTTGTATGTGTAAGCTCCGTTAATAATTTTGCTAAATCATAGTGTTGTTTATCAGGTTCCAAAGCAGTAACTTTTGCTCCTTCTCTACTAAAAAATTGTGAATAATATCCTAGGTTTGAACCAATATCTAAGATCTTATAATTACTAAACCTCTTCGAATTGAAAAATTCAAGTATATGGTCTAATCTTGATTTATACGAATTATCACGATAAGCAGGCCTATCATAAAAATACGGATTACAAATAGGTGTATAAAACTCGCTTCTTACCTGATCATTAATTAATTCAAGACATTCCAAAGCTTTTTCTTTATTTATCCAATTTATAAATTCTTGGACGCTAACTTTTGCTGGAATCAACCTCATTCCAGAACAGTAAAGAAACATTGCGCGATGGTGACCATCGATTATATTAAAATAACCGCTAGGATTCCATCTGACCTCTATTGGATTATCAGTAAAAAAATCAATTCCTTTATTTAGCTCCTTGCTCATGCATTGAAATTCTCTATGACGTCTATCTATTACAGCTATTGAAGATTCCGCAATTAGCCCTCTTGAAGAAAATAAGTTTTCAAACCATTTAATATAGGCATCAGGGCTCTTTTCAAGGCCTTTAAAAAAATTCATCAGGTCCCGATGAGGTTTTAATCTAACCAAATTAATATTTTCCCAAACTGTGTTTTGATGCTTCCAGTCCGCCGTTATTTGATCCACTTTGGAATATGCCGTAATTTTGTCTTCTGTGAAAAGTAGCTCAACTGGAATGAACGCAACAACATGTTGATCTTCTGCAAGTCTAATGAAGGAATGATCTATGATACTCCCGTCCCCGTCTAAATAGCTTGAAATTTGATTTTCAAGCCTTTTCGCTTTACACTTCCAGTTAACAATTTCATTTTGCTTCAACAAGTCATCTTTGAGGCTCCTATCCGATGCAATTCTAGACACTAAGTCTGCGTTAATACGTTCCAATTCTAAAATCTTCTCATATTTTTTTTCGCTATCAAGAGCATATCTATTTCTCTCATCGACTATCTTGTTTAATTGTGGAATTTTTTTTGCTATTTTCTTTAACATAAAGTTAACCCCATCTCCAAGCAGAGCTTTATTTTTCAATACAATCATTAAGCATAATATCCTCGTTATTTGAACAGATCTACCTTTAATAAAGTTTAGTATAGATGGGACACAAATGTCCCCAAGTTCTATCATTATCTACACTGTCTAGGAGCATAGCTATGTAGAAGCAAATTTTTATGCTAAAATATTGACGTATCTACAAGAAAAGGAGATTGTAAACCTTGTCGAATCCAGTATACGGGAAACAGGCCAAAACGTCGACCCGTGACGATAAAAGGCCGGCTATATTTTGGGTGTTAATTGTTGGGATGATTTTGTTTTTAGCTTGGGCCCCCTTCCAGGCTGCACTTTTTAATGGACAAATGCTCGATTTTGAGAAGCCACTATATTGGGCTTTGATCATCAGCACGATTCTATTGATTTTAGGAATCTTAACCTATTATAAGAAATTCAAGCTGGAAGAGCAAAGGGATTGGCTGGCTGTATTGGTACTGCTGCTTCCCCTGACTTATGTGCTTTCGCTAATTTCAGCAGCTTCTCATTATCTCGCAATGAATATGGTAGTAGTGCAGTGCATATATGCCGCTCTGTTTATCATCTCAATTTATCTACTTCAGGATCGGTTAGGCAATAAGATTATTCACAATGTGATTATGACCATTGCTTATGTCATTGTCGGCTTTGGCTTTATCAACTGGTTCGGACAGTGGGTACTTGCCGGCAAGCTGGTGGGCTGGCTTAGCCAATATGTGTATAATGACCGCTATACCAATGCAGTCATGACAGATTCAAATGGGCTCCGGCTGACATCAGTGTTTCAATATGCGAATACATATGCCGCCTTTCTAATGGCTTTCCTATTCGCTGCCGTTTTTTGTCTGATGAAATCAAAATCATGGTATGGCAAAGCTACTCATGGCTTCATGTTGGTGCCAATTCTGGTCTCGCTATTCCTGACCCTGTCACGGGGCGGTCTGGTTATGCTGCCAGTCGTATTCGTGCTGCTCTTGCTTTTCTTTAAACCTGCACGCCAGATTATATGGATTTTACATTGCGCCATTGCAGGTGTAGCATCAATATCTATCTTGACTCCGATTACAAATATGGGATTACAACTCAATAAGACCTACAACGGCGGAGAGGCGGCCAAGGCTTGGGGATTACTTATTGGTGTCTCCCTTGCTGTTGCTGTCGTACTGTGGCTTGTTGAGCATTATCTGGCACCAAAGCTGGAGAATGCCCTCAAAGGCTGGACCTCCCGGAAGTTATCCAACCTGTGGCTGCCTGTCGGATCAGTTGTGGTGATTGGCTTGCTGGCTTTTCTGTTTATTGGAACTGGCCTGCGCAATGTATTGCCTGATAACGTCCAGGTCCGGTTAGAAAACATCAACTTCCGCCAGCATAGTGTACTGGAGCGGCTTGTATTCTATCAGGATGCTGCCAAATTGATTAAAGATCACCCTGTCATTGGAACCGGTGGTGGCGGTTGGGCTACTTTGTATGAAAAGTATCAAGATTATCCTTATACTAGCCGTCAGGCCCATAACTTTTTCATGCAGTATTTAGTTGAAGTGGGTATTCTCGGTTTCGTGATTTTCATGTCATTCATCTTATATATTTTCTACAAATATATTCGTAGCTATATTAGACAAAATGATGAAGATCGGGATTCTCACTTTCTGTATCTTATTTTGGCACTCTCGATCTTACTTCATAGCTTGTTGGACTTTAATCTCAGTTACGTGTTCATGGGCATACTGGTATTTATGAGTCTTGGTGGTATGGCCGCTGCTATGGATAGCAAGCCGCTTAAACGCCTATCCATGAGCGCTTCCGGTTTCCGGATCACATACAGTGCAGTCATTGGTATCCTGAGCATTGTGCTGCTATTTGCAGGTCTTCGCTTCGTGCAATCGGCTAATGCTGCCACATATGCCAAACAGATCATGGCAGCCAGCACATCATTTGAGGAAATTCAAAATGCTATTAATAAAGATCTTGAACTTCGTCCTACACATCCGGATTCGGTTATAAGACTGGCTGCACTGTACAAGAGTGTGTATCAGCAAACGAAAAAAGAGGAATTTTATAATGCTGCAATAGAGGTGCTAAATACGGGCCTGAAAGCAGAACCGTATAATAAATTCATGTATAGCTCCAAAATTAACCTTTTACAAATAAAGGGTGAGAATGAGCAGGCCCTCAGCATTTTGGAAAATAACATCTCCAACTTTAGATGGGACAATGACTGGTACAATATGTTGATCACTCAAGCTTATTCTCTTGGTGATAAGGCACGTGAGCAAAAGGACACCGCCAAGGAGCGAAAATATTTCCAGGCAGGTCTTGCTGCTTACCAGCAGGTTCTGGATGGGATAGCTCATATTAAGACGGTTCCACCTGAAATCCAATTGACACGTACTTTTGAAGTAACCCCAAGCATTGCGCTCAATGCTGGCAAAATTGAGTTCATGTCAGGTAAGCCTGCAGAGGCTGCCAACATTCTCAAAAACGGCTTGAAGGACGACCTGAGTATTGCTACGAATCGTGAGGTGGCTCGCTATTACGTTGCTGCCCTTCAACAGCAGGGGCAGGATGACAAGGCTTTGTACGATAAGCTGATAAAAGCTGATCCGAAGGAGAAAGAGCAACTTGATCAGTTGAAATCAGAGAAATAGAGCAATACAAAGAGACTGCCATGATATCACATCATTTGGCAGTCTCTTTTTCATACTAAGCAAGAAAGAACATATTGAAGCTACGTCCTATTTTTGTTGATCAATATCATCAATAACCTGTCTCATATAAGCCAGTACTTCATCTTTAATCTCAACATGCTGCAGAGCGTAATGAATGGTTGTTTCAATGAACCCCAGCTTTTCTCCAACGTCATGGCGATTTCCATCAAATTCGTAGGCCAGGATCGGATTCCTTTCACCCAGTTTGGACAATGCGTCCGTCAACTGAATCTCCCCGCCTACTCCAGCGGATTGCTGCCCAAGGATATCAAAAATATCGGGCGTCAAGATATAGCGTCCCATGATCGCCAGGTTGGAGGTTGCTTCTTCCTTCTTCGGCTTTTCTATCAGACGTTCTGCTTCCGAGATTTTGGCGGTAAGTGCATGGCCCTCAACAATCCCGTAACGATGAACCTCGTTCCAATCCACTTGCTTTACACCTACAACAGAGCGCTGATACTCGTCGAAAACGTCGATCATCTGTTTGAGACATGGATTCTCAGACTCAACGATGTCATCACCTAAAAGCACAGCAAAAGGCTCATCCCCTATGAATTTACGTGCACACCATATAGCGTGACCTAAACCTTTGGGCTCCTTTTGACGGATGTAGTGTATGTCTGCCATTTCTGATGGCTTGCGCACCTCATTGAGCAGATTCCATTTTTCCTTGGCGGCCAGATTATGCTCCAGCTCAAATGAATAATCAAAATGATCCTCAATCGCTCTTTTACCTTTACCAGTAACGATAATAATATCTTCAATCCCAGATGCTACAGCCTCTTCGATAATATATTGAATGGTTGGCTTATCTACAATCGGAAGCATTTCCTTAGGCATCGCTTTGGTAGCTGGTAGAAAACGGGTTCCTAATCCCGCAGCAGGAATAATCGCTTTACGGATTTTCATGGGTTAATCTCCTTTGTCTTCAATATAACGGATAGATATACTTCTATGATTATAACAGGAAGGTGGATTCATTTAATAGTATATGCCAAATTCCCACGAATCTATTGGACTCTATAATCCAGCCCTACACCCTCAGTAGTTGCCGAATGTCCTCCTCCGTGAGCGTTGAAGACGCGCCATCTACTGGATCAAGGATATCCTGGATAAGATCCTTCTTTCGTTGCTGAAGCTCCAGCATGGTTTCCTCAATGGTTCCCTCGGCGACCAGTCGTATAACCTGAACAACTCGTTTTTGGCCCATACGATGAGCACGACTGGCCGCTTGCTCTTCGACGGCAGGATTCCACCACAGATCGTAGAGAATAACAGTGTCTGCTCCCGTCAAGTTAAGGCCTGTTCCTCCTGCCTTAAGTGAGATCAGGAACACGTCATTCTCCCCTTCATTAAAGCGTCGGCACATGTTCACGCGTTCACGTGCGGGGGTACTGCCACTCAGGTAAAACACGCCTGTCCCCCTCTCTTCCAGCGCTGGAAGGATCATTTTCAGCATACTAGTGAACTGGGAAAAGATAAGCATTCGTCTGCCGTTGGCGCGGGCATCGGCCACAATCTCCAGAAGTTGTTCAAGCTTGCCAGAAGCACCCTGGTAGTCCTCTACAAATAGTGAGGGGTGACAGCACAACTGACGCAGGCGAGTAATACCAGCCAGAATCTTCATCCGACTCTTCTGAAAACCATCTGTCTGAAGATCCTGGATTGTGTCATTCCGTAGCTGGGAAAGAAATGCCGTATACAGCTTTTTTTGTTCGTCAGACAGCTCGGAACGCTGAACAGTTTCAATTTTTTCCGGTAGCTCCTCCAGCACATCCTTTTTCAGACGTCTCAGGATGAAGGGAGCCACTACACGTGCAAGCTGTTCTCGCGGGATGTCCCTGAAGTTTTTACGTCCGCTGAACAGAGCCGGAAATACAGCATCAAAGATAGACCACAGCTCCTCCAGCGAATTTTCAATCGGTGTACCCGTCAATGCAAAACGGTGTGAAGCTGACAGTTGTTTGACCAATTGTGCGGTTAGGGAGCCGGCATTTTTGATTGCCTGCGCTTCATCCAGGATAAGAATGCTGAACGTCTTGCCTTCATACCATTCAAAATCACGCCGTAAAAGCGGATATGAGGTGATAACTACTTCTGGCCCTACCTCTCCCTCTGCTGTGGCAAGCAAACCGCTACGTTGCTCTTTCTTTCCAGCAACAACCTCTACACGAATGTCCGGGGCAAAACGTTTAAACTCGTTTTCCCAGTTGTATGTAAGGGAGGCGGGGGTAACAACCAATACAGGACCAGGTGAGTGATTAGAAGCGAGCGGCTTGCCTATCTGTGCCTCGTTCCCTGTCTTGCAGTCCAACTCGGAACGAATATAGGCAATCGTTTGCAGCGTTTTCCCCAATCCCATATCATCTGCCAAAATCCCGCCAAAGCGGAAGGATGACAAATTCTTGAGCCATTGAAAACCCTGTACCTGATAGTCCCGCAGCACTTCGGACAGTGATTCTGGCAGATCATAATCCAGCCGCTCTGGATGTCGCAACCGATTCAAAAAGCGGCGCAGATGCTTGCCAATACGCAATGAGCTTGCGCCTTGGCTATCGTCAGACAATTGGAGAGCTTTCAAGGTGGCCAGTTTCACCGTTCCCCCCTTCACGTCAGCCCGCTTGACACTCAGTTCCTCAGCTATACGCCCAAAAGTTGCATATTCCTCCCCCTCCAATGACAGGAAGGCTCCTCCACGCAGACGAATATATTTTTTCTTTTCCATAATGCCAAACATGATATCCCGCAATTCCTGCTGGTTCATACCCTCTAATTCAAAGGATACGTTGAACCAGTCCAACTCACTCGTAAGCTCTGCTTTGATTTTGGGTCTACTCTGTTGCTTATAGCGAATGTTGCGAGCTGACTGCGAAATATATACTTCCGTCAACTCCTCAAGCTCAGGCAGGACGTGATACAAAGTGTCATATACTTCATCATCGGTTGTTGCGATCCATCGTGATCCGTTCCTACGCATACGTGAAGACTCCAGCGCATGCAGCACTCGATTCTCACCTTCCATATTTCGTATCAAAATGGTCTTGCTATGGGTGCGTTGCAGGCCTGCTTTATCCAGCGGATTCAAAAGAGTGCCCTCATAATCAAATTCAATTCGCACAAACAGCTTGTCATCGTCTCTATCCAAAAAGCTTTTACTCACCAATACAGGCTCGACAATCCGTTCTCTGACCCGCTTGTCGAGACTCACCTTACCTGTTTTGCGCAACACAGGCAGCGTTTGCTGCACGAAAAGCTCAATCTGGGCTGCGGATATATCCACACTATTCTCGCTCCCATAGGCAGAGAGAGTATCTCTCATTTTGGAAAGTTGTTTTAGCTTCACCGGATTTTCCTCAAAAATCCGTCCCCGAGTAACGGCCAAACCGTAGGAAGACAGCAATGCTGTTTCATTCAGCCCCTTGACATTCAGCTTATAGCTGTCGCTCATGCCTGAAACGACGTCAAACTCTATCGGCAAAGTTTCATCAGGAGCTGCCATCTGGGCATTCCCCAGTGTCCCCGTCCCTTCCCAGGTAACAGAATCACAATGCTGAAGCAGCTTGTACACCTCAGGCCAGTTCATGGGTGGTATGAGCAACGCACGAGAATTGCCCGGAGAAGCCTCCCCGATGCTATAGGGATTCAGTAGTCTCTGGTACATCTGTTCACCATTTTTGATGTCAATCAGCAATTCGAGTAGTTGCCGATCTGTATCAGAAAAACACTGCGTTGCAGGATCGTAAGAAAACAGCTTGGTAAAGCGAAGAGACTCGCCTTTTTCCACACTGTTCAAAAATGCTCTCAGCTTCTGCACAATATAAGCCCGCTTCGCACCTATTTTCATCTCTATACTAATCTGTTCACCACGATATGAACTATCCTCTACATGACAAATATATTCGACCTGAAGCTGCTCTCTGTGGATGCTTGTATATTCTGAGTCTGCTTGCAACAGACCTGCACCTGCCTGTCTGAACAATTCCATCAGCTGATCCGCAGTGCGATAGGATGTCTGGCGTGACGATTCAGCGTTATAACGAGAACTGGACGTTGCGGAAGACGGAACTGTCAAAAGAGAATTAGACCCAAAAATGGAGGTTGGTTTAGGTTGTTCCGCTGTGGAAACATCCAATTTATAATCAGGTACAATAATTTGGCTCACGGTTCCAGCCTTGATGATCCGATGTACAGCAATCAGCACAGCAGCAATATGCTTGCACCCCTCCTGATAATAGCTGTTTTGATAGGCGGGGCAGGCACATTCAGCATCCAGGCCGAATTCATCCAGATCGACGCTGACCTGATAATTCCGACTCCCTTTGGCTACAGCTATTATACGGGTGCATGATGCATTGCTTTTCAAAGATACAATCTTGCCCTTGTCAAAATATTCTCTCCCTTTGTTGTATGCCGATGTTCCACAAATGTCACGTACATCCTGTAATGTAAAATGACTCATTTGCGTGTCCTCCTTATATATACTATAAAAACTTGTTTATACCCCAAATGAAGTAGTGAGCGTGAATAAAGGCTTGCAGGCTACTGAGGGTCTCATTTTCGACACTTTCAACACGAATATAGTTACATTGTACAACATTAAACAATCCAATCCACCAAAATTAAACAATGGGAAAAGGTATATCTATTCATCTACAAGTAAAAACAGACCTCTCCCCGATAGTATGGGAAAGGTCTGTTGTCAGCTTACACTACAAAAATATTTTCAGGCTTACCGAAGTGACTTCTTGTACCTTTCACGTTCTACTTCACCAGTTGCCCGCGTGTAACACCCAACTGGTTCGTCGCTTTAAGCGTCTTCCAAACCTGTGTGCCGCTGATCTCTCCGCGCAAGGCACGGTTGTAGAGGTCAATCACCTCATGCACCTGCTCCGGTGTCTCCTCCAAAAACTCCACGCGGTAGCGGGACACGCCCAGCTCCATAAAGTTGGACAGATACTCGGCACCGGATTGCTCAATGGCGTTATATACCGTGTTGCGGCAGCCTTCGTCCACGCGAACGGGGTGAGACATACCAATCCGGTCGCGCAGGGATGCGTGATGGTCCTCACATGGACGTCCGCAGTTGGTGTAGTCCGTGCCTTCGCTCATGAAGGTGCAGTATACGCAATGTTCGGTATGGAACATCGGCATATGCTGCTGAATCACGATCTCCAGCTTATCGGTACGTGTGCGTCGGAGCATATCAACCATTTGCTGGATGTTCAGGTCATACGACGGCGTAACCAGGTCGCAGCCGGAATCCAGGAACAAATCAGCCGCTTTGTGGTTGGCTACATTCAACGAGAAGTCACCAATCAACTGCGGATGACGTGCGTCCGGATTTTCCAGCCGATGACGCATGTAAAAATACAGCGCCCCCGGATTGCGTACCAGCACAGCATCCGGTTTCAGACGCAGGATGTTGTTGTGGTAGCCGTTTTCACCCGGCATGTGAATACGCGGGGTCGCCAGCGCAATTCGGCGCCCGGCGGCGTGTACAGCCTCCACGGCTGCCGGGAATTGCTTGATGAACTCGAAGTCGGCGTAGATGAACTCCACGCCGGCCTCCAGCGCAGCCTCAACCTGCGGGATGCTGCGGCACAGCGCGGTCAGTTCTGCCTGACCGCGTGCCACTGGCGATGCGGGAACCGATGCATCGCCATACACCTCTACCGCCCGCTTCGTGTACACGGGCGGTTTGGGGCGCTCGCCCGCGAGCAATTCCACCGCCTGACGGCGGATGCTGTTCAGCTCGCGCATCGGCACGATGACGTCCCCATGCAGGTGGACGTCCATTTCTTCCAGCTGGAACACGGTTCCGCCCAGTCGGCCGAACTGCTCCTCAAGCAGTTCGCGCGTCATTGGACGCTTCTGAGCGATTTCAAGTTCCAGCTCGGAATCCACACGGACCGTCGTGCCTTTCTGCACATCGGTCCACCAGGTCGACAGCGGCTGCCCTGGAGAGCCGCTGACACGCACATGTACCGGGAAGACGCGGTACGGCTTGTCGGTGTCGTACGTCTGGCGCAGACGCTTGTCCAGCGCAGGGTCGTTGGTCTTCCAAATACGGTCGCCGACATGTACACGGCGCAGATCCACATCGTTGCGTCCCGCTACGATGTCGATGATCCAGCCCTCTCCGGCTTCGCCTTCGATCTTTACACCCTTGCGGCGGATATCGTATACGCGGCCGCCTTCTTCTTTTTGCGTGGGATCTCCCGCATCGAATACAATACCGTCGCCACGCTTCAGCGGTGCATCAATACGGCATACTACGCCGTCACGAAGGATTTGTTCTACCCGCCCCAGATAAACACCCCGGCTTTTCGGGAACGTACCGTCAACCAGCTTCTTGTTATTCGTTCCTTCCAGAAACCCGTGCGTAAAGCCACGTGAAAAGCTTTGCTGAAGCTCGCGGATATCTTCTTTGCTGGTCTTGGAAGTGTCACCATCAAAATACTTATCAATCGCTTTACGGTACTTGCTGACCACGTTGGCTACATATTCAGGCGTTTTCAGTCGTCCTTCGATTTTAAAAGAAATGACGCCCGCGCCAATCAGCTCCGGCAGCAGATCAATGGCAGCCAAGTCCTTAGGTGACAGCAGATACGTCACATCAGCCATCGGCTTTTGCACGCCATCCACCATCAGATCGTAAGGCAAACGGCATGCCTGTGCGCATTCGCCACGGTTCGCAGAGCGTCCGCCCCACATTTCAGAAGTCAAGCATTGACCCGAGTAGGATACGCATAACGCGCCATGCACGAATACTTCCATCGGAAGTCTCGCTTGCTCACCTATTTTTTGAATCTGTTTCAAGTTATTTTCACGTCCGAGCACGACCCGCTCAATGTTGTATGGTTTCGTAAACTCTACCGCCTCTGGCGAGGTAATCGTCATCTGGGTAGAGCCATGGATCGGAAAATCCGGCGAAATATCGCGGATCATTTTCACCAAGCCCATATCCTGTGCAAGCAACGCATCCACACCTGCATCCACGCAAGCATCGACCAGTTCCTTGGCGTCCTCCAGCTCGTTTTCAAACACCAATATATTAAATGTCAAAAAGCCCTTAACCCCATAACTATGCAAAAACGCCATAATTTCAGGCAGTTCGTCCATACGGAAATTGTTCGCCCGTGCCCGAGCATTGAACTTTTCCACCCCGAAAAATATCGCATCGGCTCCATTCGCCACCGCCGCACGCATACAATCCCAGTCACCGGCTGGTGCCAGAAGCTCGACGTCTTCTCTTCGTACTGCTAATTTCATCATTGTCCTCCCTATATGCTGAAAACGAATGATCACCCATTGGCTAATCGTTGTTTTCAGGGCAGCTATGCTGCTTACTTGGTAATCTTATGAGAATTCATCGACTCATTCCAAAGCTGATCATGCTGAGTCAGGGAAATCAAAGTCTATTAAGAATCACATTTTTAAATCCTATCTGTTTCTATCATCTTGTCCGATCATCCACACTCTGAACCATCGGTTCCTCGCATGAATTACATCCAACTCAAAAAATCCGCATCACAAATCTGCGGCATAATCATTCCTATCTTGTAACTAATCTAGTGTACCAGACTGCGCCCCAAGCTTCTACACTTTCCAAGCGATTCCTCGCAAAAATATCTACTAAAAACAAAAAGACACCTCCATATCCGTCAAGCGGTGCTTTGGAGGTGAGTCATATAAAACTAGAAGGAAACGAAGTAAATATCTCTGCTCAGACTACTTCTTAAAAAAAGGAAAAGTAGGTAGGATAGGCAACCTAGTAAAACGTGCAGCCTTTGCCCTTCGCTGCTCACCTCACTCTTTAAAAAGATTAGCACTCTTATGGCGGGTGCCAGCGGAGCGGGCCATTTGAATCGGGAGAAGCGTCAGCGATCGAAGGATCAAATGGCACGCGTAGCACTCTCCCACCATAACTCGCTAATTCTTTCTCCTACTTCACAAACATAAACGAACTCAGCGCTGAATCCAGTGCATTAGACTGAACCCCCGTATTGTTCGCGTCATTCAGCGTCGTTGTCACGGTATACGTTTTTCCGTCGCGCTCCAGAACGATTTGACGGCCTGTATAGCCAATGCCTTCTTCCACGCGGTGGAATGTAAAGGAGGCTGCCGAAACCCCGGCGAACGTTACGTCCTTAACCTCTTCAACCTTGAGGTTTTTGTAGCTTTTACCCTGCTTATCGTAAAAGTCCTTGAGCTGGGATACCGTTAACTCGAACGATTTGTCATTGTCTACTTTGATAGAGAAGCTTCCACCGGTAAACTGGTACTCCACATCACCCAATTCAAACTGGTCGCTGATCGCTGTCCAGTATCGTGGAATATTCACCGTGTACTCATAGGCTTTGGAGGTCTTTTTGACCGTTTTCGTTTTGTCTGCCAGATAGTCGTCCTCTTCCAGTTGTCCGAAGTTGCTCGCTACAGTTTGGAAATCAATTTGAAGCGAGGAAATGAGCGCATTGAACTGATCATTCCCTTTGCTCACTTTTTCCGGCACAGCGTATTCAGCCAGATAGCGGTATCCATTTTGCTGAATCAGCACATTGTATTCCTTAACCCATCCGTCACCAAAATTGTAGCGATACTCCTTAACCAGCCCCTGAACCCCCGCAACCTCAAGTGGATACGTCTTCTGGGCCTCATAAGCTGTAGAGACAAATGAATCACTCAGCCACTTTTGCAGCTGTTGGCTCCAGTTTTCCAACTTGGCATCAGCCGGAGCCGAGGTCACTTTCAAGCGGAAACTCGATCCATCATTACTTTCGTACTGCATCCGCTGATCGTCCATTTTCCAGCCTGCCGGTATGCTAAGCGACACGCCATAGTCCGGGTTTCCAGCCTCACGTGTGCCCCCCACAACGGTCGACAGGTCTTTAATGCTTTTATCTTGTGCATTGAAGGAGGTTTTGAAGGAATTTAACAGGCCCGCATACTGTGAGAGATCCTTATAATTCGTTGCTTTGGCATCAGAAAAATAAATGACATACAGTCGCCCATTGTCATAATACTGACGGTTTTCCCACAGCACGCCGTCTCCACCCTTCGTAATGACACGCGCATAAGGCACCTTCGATTTTGGGAAGGATTTTCGATCTACAACGATTTCTCCCGTCTCCTTGGCTGTTTGCACCAATTGTTGGAGAAGGTCGTCCGCATTCAACGGAACCGGCTGTGAAGCCGTATGCACTTCCAGATAATACGCACTATTCTCATCCATAAATGTAGAGATGCTCTCATCCCCGCCACCCTGACCGATGACCAATCCTGTCGGATAGTTCATGGACCAATCGTAGTAGCTGTTCCCGATCTGCGTCTTGCCCTCATCATTATCAATGCTCGGCGTCTCTTCCTCTACCTTGCCTGCGTCTTCTTGCGCCTCCATCCGAATGATAATTCCCGCACCATTCTTCTCCAGCTTGCCTCCGAGACCCTCTGCTACTTGACGCAACGGAACCATCAGGATACCTGACGACATTTCCGGTGGAGCCGGAAGTGTCACCTTGTGACCTCTCACCCAGGCAGTACGGCTCCCAATGGTCAGCGATACGACGTGAGCGCCACTACTAATTTTGACCACATTACCTTCAGCCAGCCGAATTTTGCTGTTAAATGCTTTTTTGAACACACCAGCTGGAACCATCAGTGCACCACTTTTGGAATAGGGTTTGGCAATACTTGCATTCTGGCCGTTCACGATGGCTGTGTTGCTGCCGCCTTGCAAACGCAGCTCCAAGATCGTTTTATCACTGTCCGCCGCAACTGCCGGCAAAGCAGATAGCAGAACAGACAATGCAACGGCGCCAGCTCCCAGCTGATGCATCATTTTTCTTTGAATATGCTTCACATTAATCTCCCTCTAGCTATATTTGATATCATAACGCTCCGTTTTCAATTACTTTCCTGTAACGGCCGCCTGTTGGACTGACTCAGATGCTTCCTTGGAAGGCGCTACATTGCCAGCACCAGCCGACTCATCCGAGTCCCCGGAATCCTCTCCGCCCTGAATAGATTCATAGATTTCGCCATTATCCTGTGACAGTACCAGCTTGCGTTTTACAATATCGCCGTCCGTCTGCATGAGCAAGCTCACCGTCTGCCCAGGCTGATAGCTTTTAAGCAACTCGTTGACGTCGATAGCGGAAGCCACACGCTTGCCGTTTATGCTATACAGCTCGTCGCCTTCCTTGATTTTGGCCTGAACAGCACTAGCCGAAGTAATTTTTGTGACTTTCAAGGGGTCCTCTGTAGGCAGCCCCACGATCGCCGACCAGCTCTCTTCCAATCCTAGACCAAGACTGGCACGCCGAACCTCACCATACTTGAAAAATTGACCAATCACATATTTCACCGTATCCGAAGGAATCGAAAAGCCCATATTTTCAATACCAACAGCCGAAAATTTCATCGTATTGATCCCGATTACCTCACCCTTGAGGTTTACAAGCGGACCGCCGCTGTTACCAGGATTGATTGCGGTATCGCTTTGGATGAGACGATAGGCAGCGTTGACACCACGATTCAATCCACTGACGACACCCGAGGTTGCCGAATTACGCAGGGAAAAAGAGATAGGCGTTCCGATAGCCACTACCTGCTCCCCCACCTGAAGATGATTCGGCGAGCCTGCTAGGGTAGCCGGTTTGAGGCCGCTTGCTTTGATCTTGACCAATGCCAAGTCACTGACCGGATCGCTGTAGCTATTTGTAATACCGTAGGATTTACCATCCGAGGTTACGACCACAGCA
This sequence comes from Paenibacillus sp. NRS-1781, assembly GCF_050467745.1. NCBI lineage: Bacteria > Bacillati > Bacillota > Bacilli > Caryophanales > Paenibacillaceae > Paenibacillus > Paenibacillus sp. NRS-1781. The sequence goes on along the minus strand of NZ_JBITPI010000034.1, from coordinate 62,644 downwards.
TCATTTAATCCTTCAATAACGTGCGCATTCGTGACAATCCATCCATCTGTCCGAATGATGACCCCTGTACCGTGAGCAAGGTTGTACCGATCTCCGCCTGCCACGGCTTGTCCCGTTGCTGAGCGGCCGATGATGCCTACCACAGAGGGAGATACGTTTTTGACCACCTGCGGCACACGATCGGCCGATAACGTATATGTACCATTTGCGCTGTTATACGCGCCGCTGGTTCCTAATGCTTTATTCACATCGCCTACATTGACATAGACACCGCCGTTAATGACCTTTGCCTTCAAAGCGGTTCCGCTGCTGGCTGCACCTGCTGTTCCAGATACACACAAAGCGCTGCCCAAAGCCAGTATGACCGCCCTTTTCCCCATCTTACGCATATGTTCACCTTTTCCTCTCTAACATGACCCTGTTCTATCAGTTAGTCCAAATCTACCATAGAGGAGACACGCATACAATCGCTTTTAGCCCTATCTTTAACTAAAAAAGCTATGTTTGCCGCTAACATGACCCCTCATGTCATTTATACTATAAAATTACCAAATCCTTATATCAAGAAAATAAGCAAAAACGATAAATAATCGTTATAGCGTTTGGGCCATTCCTTCGTTTACGGGCACAACCAACTATGATACCATCACATTATATCTTAGTTGTGTTGTCGGAAATAAAATTATAATCTTGAATCCCTGCAAATAACGCTTATGAAGGAGGCTAAAAGGATGGCTTACGAACCAATATGGACCGCTCATTCCGATAAACTGAATAAATTCGAATTTGCCAAGCTGGAAAAGGATGGCCTCGACGTCATACGCACCATTATCGAAAGCTATGCGAGTGAAGGCTTCGATTCGATCACTGCGGACGATATGGATCGTTTCAAATGGGCTGGAGTGTATCAGCAAAAGCCCAAGGATGGCCATTTCATGATGCGTGTCCGCATCAACACAGGTATCATGACATCAGCGCAGGCACATGCATTGGCGGACATAGCCACGCTGTACGGACGCGGCCTCGTTGATGTCACCACCCGTCAGGCTATTCAGTTTCACTGGCTGACGGTTCAAGACTTACCTGATATTTTCGAGCGGCTGGAAAAAGTCGATTTGTACTCTTTTGAGGCTTGCGGCGACTGCCCGCGTACGATTGTTGGCAATCCACTGGCCGGCATTGATCCCAATGAACTGGTCGACACCAAGGACATTGTGGATGAAGTCAACCGTTTTTTCCTATTAAATAAGGACTTCTCCAATCTGCCGCGCAAATACAAAATGTCCATCTCCGGTAATACGTACAATAACGCGCAGGCTGAAATTAACGATTTGTCCTTTACGCCAGCCACTAAAGTAATCGACGGGGAAGAAGTCATCGGCTTCCATGTGATGGTCGGTGGGGGCTTATCCGCCAAGCCGCATTTGGCACAATCGCTGGACCTGTTTGTCCGTCCTGAAGAGGTTTTGAAGGTTTCCATTGCAGTCACTACCATTTTCCGGGATTACGGCTATCGGGAAAAACGACATCATGCCCGCCTGAAATTCCTCATCGCCGATTGGGGCCCGGAAAAGTTTTTAGCCAAGCTCACCGAGTATATCGGCGAAATGCCCGGCCGGGGCGAGGATAAAACAATCGGCTGGCAAGCAGCCTACTTTGACGGTGTGCATCCACAAGCGCAGCAGGGTCTAAACTATGTCGGTCTGAACGTGCCCGTCGGCCGTCTGGATGCTGACGAGCTGCATGAGCTGGCCGACCTGGCTGACCGCTACGGTGATGGACAGATTCGTACCACCATGTCGCAAAATATTTTGCTGAGCGGTGTGCCGGACGACCAGGTGAATGAATTACTACAGGCTCCTGTGCTGCAACGCCTGACGCCACAGCCCAAGCATTTTATGAGCCGTACCGTTTCATGCACCGGGAATGAATTCTGCAATCTGGCGATTGTGGAGACTAAAAAGCGGGCGGTTGACGTTGCCGAGTATTTGGATCAGCACGTAGAGCTGGATGAAAAAGTGCGCATTCATTTCATCGGCTGCCCGAATTCCTGCGGACACAAGCATATTGCAGACATCGGTCTGCAGGGCTCGCTTATCAAGACACCCGAAGGCATGGTCGACGCGTTCGACATTGCTGTCGGCGGAGCACTCGGACCGGGTGCCCAGTTCAATAAAGCGCTCAAAGGCCGCGTACGTGGTGATCAGGTCGGCCCTGTGCTGGCAGAACTGATTCTGTTTTACAAGGAAAATAGAAATACCGGTGAAAATTTTTATGCGTATGTACAACGGGTAGGCATTCCGACTTTTCAGGAAAAGCTGTCTGCTATTTTACAGTCCAGCACCGTCGCTTCCTGAGGCTTGTAAGTAAGGCTCTTCTATAATGTGTTCTCTTAACCTAATAGGCCTTCCAAGGCAGCCTGTTTGTATCTAGCATACATGCAGGCTGTTTCCTTTTGGTCAAAGCATGGCCGCAAAAGGTCATCTTCTGCGCTTTAAAAAAAGACACCGAATTAATCCGGTATCCATATTTTAGCAAAATCAAGCACTGCCGGTTTTTCGGCGCCACCGGATGTGGATGTAACCACTGCATAGCCTGTCGGTATTTTGTATATGAGTCCTGTGTCATATCGGATGCCGAAGGAATTGTCTTCCTTGTAATGAGTAGCGGCTTCCCAAACCTTCGCACCATTTCCTTTCAAGCCAGTGATGGTGATTCCATGCATCTTCGTGGTGCTTCCCAGCGGATCATACCGGTCACTAAACCGAACGTACACCTGCTCCTCCGGCAGATATACCCGGTCAGTCGGATAATCCTCTGTAGCACCGAACAATTGCAGTCCGTTGCTCAAAATCTGTGTACGCTTGCTGTTCCCTTTAAGCCCTGTCACAGCGATATGGCCTCCAGGCAACTCACGTACTTCTGCAATGTCTTTCCCCGTGCCCAAGTCAAAATGGATATTACGGATTTCTCGACCATACACATCTGCCTGTACTCCTACCGGGCCATGAGGACTGTTCATAAGTGTATAATATCCATCGTGATTGCCGACCAACCAACCCGAAGTTACCCCGTCCTTCGTTCGATTCCACAGCTCCTCACCAGCTTCTGAATATTTGAGTACGGTAAATGCTTGCTCATCCCGGTTCAGAGAGGATACAAGAAATCCGCCGTCCGCAAGCGGTTCCAAACCTATAAGGGAGTTGTGTCCATGGGATGTCAAGCCATCCGTTTGTAATGTTTTGGACCACACGGCATTCCCGTCCACATTCAACCGTGAAGCCTGTAACTCCCGTATCCCATCCGGCTTCGTGTAGTCGATAAGCAACAGCGAGCCACCATCCGACGTCTCCCGCTGGACTCCCCTACTGCTTGCACCTGACTGTACGTTCAGATCCAGCTCATGCTTCCACACACCCTCCAGCGAGCTGTCCAGCTTGCCGTACGTGACATGCGCCACGCTTGCCTCAGTGTTGTCTTCGATGTTCAGCACCAGAAATCCACCATTCGCTGCGGGCTGAATATAATTGTGTGGATTCTCTTCATCCTCAAAGCTTCCAATTGCTGCGCTTGTTTCAATCTCAGCTTGCTTGGGCACGGCCGCCTCGGACACCTCGGATGCATAAGACGGAATAGCGCTAACCCCCATGACCAATGTCGCTAAAGCAACTCCTGCTGTCCATGAATAAACACGTGTTCGTAGAAACCCGTTTTGCGTTCCCTTCAAACGTTCCAGCTCCCTTCATGACTTTACCTCAGAGATGTTTTTAAAAACCTTAGATGTGATAAGACTACAAACGGTTTGGCTTCAACTTGTAATGGTTGTCACGTGGGCACGGAACTTCATGCGATGCTATACAATCATGAGTTATTTATTTACCTCTTCAAGTCCGAGCCCAAACAATTGAAACTCCAAAATGGAGACTGCTCAGATACTTTCTTCCAATGAGTATACATATAGATTTATTATTCCAGTGCTTGGTAAACTATGTGTTACATGCTTTAACGCAAGATTTGCATAAAAGTTCTCTTTTTTTACAAAATAAAGCCCCAACCAGTCAAAGAATGAATACGCTAATTCGCATTCTACCTTCATACCTGTGTGGGGCTTACAAGACTTATATTAATGATGTTTACAGATCGGCTGTATGAAGCGCTAGGCTGCGCTGTGTATCCCGTTCAAGAATCGGCTTCAAATACCGTCCTGTATAGGATTCCTCAACCTTCACGAGCTGCTCAGGAGTTCCAGTAGCCAAAATCGTTCCACCGCCGCTACCGCCTTCCGGTCCCAAATCAATCAGATAATCGGCTGTTTTAATCACATCCAGATTATGTTCAATGACCAATACGGTTTCTCCCGAATCCACCAGGCGATGTAGCACCGTCAGCAATCGGTCAATATCATGAACATGCAGCCCCGTAGTCGGCTCGTCCAAAATGTAAATCGTCTTACCCGTGCTGCGACGATACAGCTCGGAAGCCAGCTTCACACGCTGCGCTTCACCGCCAGATAAGGTAGTCGCAGGCTGTCCCAGCTTGATATATCCCAAACCTACATCCTTCAACGTCTGAATCTTGCGATGAATCTTAGGAATATTTTCAAAAAACTCTGTCGCATCCTCTACTGTCATCTCCAGCACATCGGCAATACTTTTACTCTTGTACTTAACTTCAAGAGTTTCCCGATTATAGCGTCTGCCCTTACACACTTCACACGGGACGTATACATCCGGCAAAAAGTGCATTTCAATCTTGATAATGCCGTCGCCCTTGCAAGCCTCGCAGCGACCACCCTTAATGTTAAAGCTAAAGCGACCTTTTTGGTAACCTCGGACCTTAGCCTCATTTGTTTTTGAAAATAAATCACGAATATCATCAAATACCCCGGTATAGGTTGCCGGATTGGAACGCGGCGTGCGGCCGATCGGAGACTGATCAATCTCAACGACCTTATCGATATTTTCAAGCCCACGAATTTCCTTATGCTGACCCGGACGCACTCTCGCCCGGTTCAGATCACGCGCCAGCGTTTTGTACAGAATTTCGTTGACCAGCGTTGACTTCCCAGAACCGGATACGCCAGTAACAGCCGTGAAAACACCTAACGGGATTTTAACATTCAAATTTTTGAGATTGTTCTCCTTAGCCCCGCGAACCTCCAGCCACTTATCCGTAGGCTTGCGCCGTTCGGTATTGACCGGAATGAACTTGCGTCCACTCAAATATTGCCCGGTCAAGGAATTCGGGTCTTCCATGACTTCCTGCGGAGTCCCCTGTGACATGATCATTCCGCCGTGGATTCCGGCCCCCGGACCGATATCAATAATATAATCGGCCGCCATCATCGTATCTTCGTCATGCTCCACCACAATCAGCGTATTCCCGAGATTCCGCATATGCTCCAATGCACTAATCAGGCGGTCATTATCCCGCTGATGCAACCCAATGCTTGGCTCGTCCAAAATATACAGTACACCCATCAGGCTGGAACCGATCTGTGTCGCCAACCGGATACGTTGTGCCTCACCACCGGATAACGTGCCTGCTGCACGACTTAAGGTGAGGTACTCCAATCCAACATTAACGAGAAATCCCAAACGGCTGTTAATTTCCTTAAAAATAAGATTGGCAATGGACTGTTCCTTCTCACTCAACACCAGCGTTTTGAAAAATTGAGACGCTTCACCAATGGACAAATCAGTTACATAGGCAATGTTACGCTCCTGAATAGTCACCGCCAGAGTTTCTTTCTTCAAACGATGTCCCTTACAGGTGTTACACGGCTTTGCGCTCATAAATCCTTCAATAAATTCACGGATACCGTCAGAAGCTGTGTCACGATAGCGACGCTCCAGATTCGGGATAATTCCCTCGAAGGTCACATAGGCTTCCTTGCGTTGTCCAAAATCATTTTCATAACGGAATCGAATCTTCTGGTCACCCGTTCCATGTAATATGGTGTTCATTTGCTCCGTGGTCAGCTGGCTGACAGGAATGTTCTGTGGAATACTATAATGCTCGCATACAGACTGCAAAAATTGCGGATAATAGGTGGAGGTTCCTCCACTCCACGCCTGAAATGCTCCACCTTCTACACTTTTCTCCGGGTCAGGAATGAGCAGGTCGGGGTCAACCACCATTTTAACGCCCAATCCGTCACAATCCGGGCAAGCACCGAACGGACTGTTAAAAGAAAACATCCGTGGCGACAGCTCGTCTATACTGAAACCACAGATCGGGCAGGCAAAATTAGAACTGAAGCGCAGCTCTTCTTGCCCCATCATGTCCACCAGCAACTGACCTCCTGAAAGATTCAACGCTGTCTCAATAGAGTCGGACAGACGTGCACGCACATCCTCCTTCACTACGATCCGGTCTACAACCACTTCAATGGAATGCTTCTTGTTTTTCTCCAGCTCGATCTTTTCGGACAATTCACGCAGTTCGCCATTGACACGCACCCTTACAAAGCCTTGCTTGGCAATATCCGCGAATAGCGTTTTATGCTCACCTTTGCGTCCCGAAATCAATGGGGCCAAAATTTGCAGCCTTGTCTTTTCAGGGTATTGCAAAATGCGGTCTACCATTTGTTCAACCGTTTGTGATGTAATTTCAATGCCATGCTCAGGACAATGAGGGTGACCAATTCGGGCAAATAGCAACCGCAAATAATCATAAATCTCTGTAACCGTACCGACAGTAGAACGCGGATTACGGCTCGTAGTCTTTTGGTCAATGGAAATTGCAGGAGACAGTCCATCAATGGAATCCACGTCCGGCTTCTCCATTTGGCCCAGGAACTGACGCGCATACGCGGATAAAGACTCCACATAACGCCGCTGTCCTTCTGCATAGATCGTATCGAAAGCCAGTGACGATTTACCTGAGCCACTTAGCCCCGTGAGGACGACAAATTTGTCCCTTGGGATAGTCACGTCAATATTTTTGAGATTATGCGCCCGAGCGCCTTTGATGATGATGCTTTCATTCGCCAAATGTTTCATCTCCTTAGCCATAGTTCACGTCATGCTATACTGCGATGGAATACCCCATACAAGTGATATATCGCAAAGAGAACGACCGCATGGGCCGCCCTCTCTATTTTCAAAAGCAATCATCCATTTCATTTTCAATGTGTTCGCGCTACTAGCTGCCCCTGAAAGCTTAATCAGCCCGCAGCTCCAACAAAGCGTCACGCAACTCGGCAGCCCGCTCGAACTGAAGATTCTTGGCCGCATCCTTCATCTCCGCTTCCAAACGCTGAATCAGCGACTGACGCTCCTTCTTGGAAAGTTTACCCGTCTCGCCAGGAAGGTAATCATTACGTGCCTCGGCCACCTTGGTCGCTTCAATGACATCACGAATCTTTTTACGGATCGTTTGCGGGGTAATGCCATGGTCTTCATTATACTGAATTTGAATCGCACGGCGGCGATCCGTTTCTTTTATCGCTTTATCCATAGAATCCGTAATTTTGTCACCGTACATAATAACACGACCATCACTATTCCGCGCTGCCCGTCCAATGGTTTGGATGAGCGAACGTTCGGAGCGCAGGAAGCCTTCCTTGTCCGCATCCAAAATCGTCACCAGTGATACTTCTGGCAAATCCAGACCTTCCCGCAACAGATTGATCCCAATCAGTACATCAAAGGTACCCAAACGGAGGTCCCGTAAAATCGCCATCCGCTCCAGTGTCTTAATGTCTGAATGCATATACCGGACCTTAATACCCACTTCTTTTAAATAGTCGGTCAGATCCTCAGACATCTTCTTGGTAAGCGTGGTGACCAGTACCCGTTCCTCACGCTCCATACGAAGCCGTATCTCGCTAATGAGATCGTCGATCTGTCCCTTACTTGGACGAACCTCGATGATGGGATCAAGTAGACCTGTAGGTCGGATGATCTGTTGCACAGTCGTTTCGCATTTCTCCAGCTCATAGGGGCCTGGTGTAGCAGATACGTAGACGATCTGACTCACCTTGTCCTCGAACTCTTCAAACTTCAGCGGGCGGTTATCCAGCGCAGATGGCAGACGGAAACCATGGTCCACCAGTACATTCTTACGTGCTTGGTCACCATTATACATCGCCCGAATCTGCGGCAACGTAACATGAGACTCATCAATCACGATCAGCATATCATCCGGAAAATAATCCATCAGCGTATACGGTGTCGCCCCCCGCTCGCGGAATGTCAGTGGACCTGAGTAATTCTCGACGCCGGAACAAAAACCGACCTCTTTCATCATCTCGATATCATAGCGGGTACGTTGCTCCAAACGTTGTGCCTCCAGCAGCTTCCCCTGTTCCTTCAGCTCCACTAACCGCTCTTCAAGCTCACGTTCAATGTTGACCAGTGCTACCTTCATCGTATCCTCATGAGTAACGAAGTGAGATGCAGGGAAAATGGCAATATGATCACGTTCACCGATCAATTCACCCGTAAGCACATTAATCTCGGTGATCCGTTCAATTTCATCCCCGAACAGTTCTACCCGTATAGCGTGTTCCCCATGGGAAGCCGGGAATATTTCAACAACATCCCCCCGTACACGGAAAGTACCCCGCACGAAGTTGATATCGTTCCGCTGATATTGAATATCGACCAGGCGGGACAAAATCTGATTGCGGGGTTTCTCCATGCCGACTCTAAGCGAGAGCAGCAGGCTTGAATATTCTTTCGGGGAACCCAGACCATAAATGCAGGAGACACTCGCTACAATAATAACGTCACGACGCTCAAACAGAGAGCTTGTGGCTGAGTGGCGAAGTTTATCAATCTCCTCGTTGATGCTGGAATCCTTCTCTATATACGTATCGGAAGACGGAATGTATGCTTCCGGTTGGTAGTAATCATAGTAGCTGACAAAATAATCGACTGAGTTATTCGGAAAAAAATCCTTAAACTCACTCGCCAGTTGGGCAGCCAAAGTCTTGTTATGCGCAATAACCAGAGTAGGCCGATTCAATTTGGCAATCGTCTGTGCGATAGTAAACGTCTTACCCGTTCCCGTAGCACCCAACAGTGTTTGATGCTTTTTTCCTTTTGTAATCCCCTCTACCAGTTCAAGAATGGCATGAGGCTGATCGCCTTGAGGCTGGAATTCCGACTGAATTTCAAAAGTCTTATCGCTAACAACGATATCACTCATTGCCCTGCATCACCCTTATCGTCTAAAATGGAAACATCATGTTTCTACAACAGTCGAGCTGAAACGTCTTTACCTGTAAACCTATGTCGATATTTCCCGAGCAATGATACTTGGGAAATATGGTTGGATAGGAATGTTTGTTCCCGTATTATACCTCTTTCTTTCCTTGGATGCAAACGATAAGTCTTGAATAGGAGTGAATTAAATTTTGGATATCACCATCGTATTGGGCATCATCGCCGGAATCATAGCATTAATCGGTGGCTTCTTATGGGAAGGCGGGCAATTTACAGGGCTGCTTCAAGGTACAGCGGCCCTGATTGTGTTTGGCGGGACGCTCGCAGCAGTGGTCATTAGCTACCCCGCCTCTAAACTAAAGACCATACCAGCTGCCCTTCGGATGGCCTTTAGCCGTGAGGACAACCTCTCCGAGCAATATATTGAAGATTTGGTTTCCATGGCAGCCACCTCCCGCCGATCCGGAGTGCTTGCGCTGGAGCGTATTTCCTCAGAACATCCGAATGCATTTCTGCGCGAAGGTCTTCAACTGGTTATTGACGGCACCGAGCAGGAACAAATTAAACAAATTCTGGAACTCGAGTTAGATACCATTGAGCATAAGTACGAAGGATATGCCAAAATATTTGAATCCGCAGGCGGCTATGCCCCTACGATGGGGATTATCGGTACTGTGATGGGCCTGATCCATGTACTCGGCAGCCTGACTGAGCCAACAGCGCTTGGACCGTCTATTGCTGTCGCTTTTATCGCCACACTTTACGGCGTTGCCAGCGCCAATCTGATTTTCCTGCCCATCGCATCCAAAATCAGAGCATGCAGCGAAGGTGAAATGGTCACGATGGATTTACTTCTGCAAGGCATTCTCGCCATTCAAAACGGAGAGAATCCGAAGCTTGTACGCAAAAAACTGGAGTTCTTCATCCGCTCAGAGCAAAATCTGGAGCCTAAGCCGCCTCGTCGCTCACGTTCAGAGGACGCTACTCCAAAGGAGGACTTCCATGAGAGCGCGCGCTAAGCGCCGCCAACGTCAAGGAGGCGGGGACCATCGTGACCGCTGGATGATTACTTACGCCGATCTGATCACACTGCTGCTCATTTTTTTCGTAGTAATGTACGCTATGAGCAGCCTGGATGCGAAAAAATACGATGTCGTTGTTCAATCCCTACAGGATACGTTCCATAAAGGCGATTCTATTTTGGAGCAAGGCTCAGGGATTACGGGGACTGCTGACCGTTACACAAGCAAGAATCCGCCCACAGCCAAGCAACCTTCATCCGATAACAAAGCAGCCGGACCGAGCAAAATGACCGAACGTGAGCAGGCATTTCACAAGCAGGAAAAAGAACTGCAAAATCTGATGGGTGTCATTGAGCAATATATTTCGGATAATAAGTTGCAAGATCAGATTTTCGTATCAGATCAGCCGCGCGGTATTGTCATCACCCTGAACGACCGCTTTTTATTCGATCAGGGCAGGGCTGCACTCAAGCAAGGCTCTGCAAACACGTTATCCAAGCTGGCCAGTCTGTTCCGGGATTTGAAAACGCCGATCAGTATCGAGGGCCATACGGACAATATTCCGTTCACACGCACTTCAAACGCTTCGACCTATAAGGACAACTGGGAGCTTTCCGGGGCGCGGGCGCTTTCCGTGCTTCGATTCTTTCTAGACAGAGAAGGATTATCTCCTACAGGATTTCAATACGCAGGTTATGCCGATACACGACCGGTTGGCGATAATACGACCGAGGCCGGACGACAAAAAAACCGCCGTGTCGAAATTACCGTACTGCGCCAGCTTCAACAGTAAATACCAAAAACCTCCTCAGTCACACTCAACGTGAACCGGGAGGTTTTTGTATACAATGTTATAGTTCTACATGGCTTCCGCTCTGATGACGCAGAACAATAAACCGTACGAACAGCGTTGTATAGAGCGACGTACGAGAGATAAGGGAGGTTATTTTGTTTAAGTCTATATTCCCACTATGTATTAGAAGCCAAGGTGAAGTTAGATAAAGCCTGGTCATGATGCTGGAAAATCAATAAGATAAGGCAAACTCGTGTTGCTTCTCTCGCACTGGTGAAGTTTTGGAGATGCTCTGCTTGTGATAGCTATATTTCCAATCGCTGTACAAATTAAGGAGCCGATCCAACTCCATAGACTTGGTCAACACCTGTCGATCCTTCAATCCCACTTCTTTCGCCAAATCATTTAATTCCTTACGCTTTTCTTCGATGCAATCCTCCAATTCTTTCAATTTCACATCAACAAACCTCCTGTTTGGTATGGTATTTACAGTTAGTTTACAAGCTGATACCTTCCCTACAGGTTAATAATATAATAAAACCCATTTCATCCCTTTAACGGGATAAATCAAAAAGCCAACCCCTTGGGATCGGCCTGGAAAGTACATAGATGTAACAAGCGTCAAACCTTTTAAATAACGCCTAACAACCAACACCATGTGCAAATAAGGTTACCTCGTTCACTAGGTGACTAAGGCTACTACTAAGTCCTATTAACAGCATGAAGAACATTGTTTTTCTGTGCATTGCTTAGTACCTCCTCCATAATATACTGATACTCTGCTTTCTGAATTGGGGTAGCCGCATGTCTGTACTTTTCAAATAAAGCAGTACCTTGCACAAAATTTGGCTTATCATTTATTTTCAAATAAGTCTTCAAGCTCTTCAGTACATAGTTAATTCCTGCTGTATTATTGGAATAGTTAAAATGATATATAGCAATCTGATGAAATAAATTAGCACATATATCTAGACTTGAAGATTGTGGATAGTAACTATCATGTATTGACGAAACATCACCAACACCCTCTATTTCCTGAGAAAACTCAATAAGCGTATTATTTATTGGGAATCCATATTTATTAGCTGATTCTAATATAGTCAACAAACCAGGTATTATTTCTGGGGGATTTTTTTTCAAAAATTCTTCATAAGGATGCAGGCTATCAACATCACCCATAAGAATATGGAGATTAAGTTTGTTAGCCTCAGCCCAAACTTTAAACCTTTGAACCTCTTCTTGACCAACTTCATCCAAGTCTTCAAACCAGCTTAAATTTTCATAGTAACGAATATATTCCATAGCCTCTTCAAAGAATCCTTGCTTTTCCAAAGCAGCACTTTTGATTAGATAGCCCTGACCATAATAAACTACCAAGTGTCGATCTGTGTTAATTGGTTTCTTACCTGATTTATTCTTACCCTTATAAACTTTTAATGAGAGGACAGTAGAAGTAACACTTCTTAATTCATCAGCGTATCTCTCAGCTTCTTTCCATTGATGAAGATAATAATATATATTAGCCATCTTTAATAAACCATCTAATTGAAAGTCTACTGGCAAACGATTCCTAAAAGGTATAAACCTCAAAACTGCCTCTAGGTTCGTTTCTAAATTTTCGCTTACTGAAATTGAAAAAATCTTATAGTGACTGATGGCCAACCTCTCGGAATGTTGGTACTTCTCATTTTCGATTACACATTCATAGAAAGGAACTGCTTCTTGTAGCTTCCCTTCTTCATACAACTCCTCTGCCAAAGCAAAGATCGTTGGAATGTGGTTAAGATCTTCCATTAACCGTGAAAGCACCTTCTCCACGCACCGCAGATTCCCCACCTCAACACAACGAATCAGGAATGGTTTAACCCTTTTCCAATGAGGTCTTCCATCGTAAAAGCATTCATCTACGTATAGGTCATACAACCAGTCCTCTGGATAGTTAAGCGCTTTAGTGATTAAGTCCATTTGTCTTACAGAGATCGGTTTAGGCGGATTTCCATTAAGCATAGCACTAAATATACCACGGTTAAGGCCCGTAGCTTGTCCAAAACTATTAAAAGTGTAACCACCAAGTTTTAATTCTTTCTCAATTTCCGAGCGGATCGTGGTTGCATTTTCCAATAAAAACACCCCCGGTGTATTCAGATGATTTTTTTAAAATCACCATCCTCGACGAACAATTACAATATACTAGAAATTATATGAATAAACTGGATGATGGTCAACCCCTTTTTTTACACCGTTTTAATATATAATGGAATTTAATGTGTGTTTAATAGTCTTTACAAGAACTTAATATTATATTATTTAGGCAATTCAATTACCTCCACGCCTGAAGTCCCTTTGTCTACACTCATATTATAGGAGTGTGGATGTCTATGGAAACAACAAAACTCATAGGAGCGAAAATTCGCCAATTTCGGACGTTGCGTGGTATTACACAAGAACAACTGGCGGAAGCATCCGATTCAACGGGTTCCTATATCGGCAAGTTGGAGCGTGGTGAGGTCAATGTACAGATCAAAACACTAGAGAAAATAGCCGAACCCTTGGGAACAAACGTATTCGCATTTTTTGACTTCAATCCATATGAAGAACTCAAAAGTCAGCCCTGGATATGGGAATGTGTTCATTTACTCTCCCAGCAGAATGAAGCTGATCAAAATAAGGCATATCGGATATTGAAGGAACTGTTCACCTCTTCAGAAAGCGGGCTTACAGCAAGTAACCCCGATTAATCCAGCGAATAACGAAAATAATTAATTTTTTCCCGATTGGTCATGAACATAATATTTCAAAAGGGCTATGTTACTCTACCTTAGTAGTAGGTTACATAGCCCTTTTATGTTCTAAGAAGTCATATGCTTGATGTTATATTCTACTTCTTTAAGCACTTTTTCATATTCTGCCCGTTGCTCCTGTGTCGAATGATCTTTATATTTCTCAAACAACAACGTAATGGACTTGATATAGTAAGCCTTATCGTTTAACTGTGAGGATGCTTTGAGACTATTCAACATACTGTCGATCGCCTCAGAGTAGCTCCCTTTATTAAAATAGTAGCGACTAAGCTCAAGAAAAAAACGGGAATAGGTCACCAGATTGTAATTTGTATGATAATAAGAAATATTTGTACGCAAGTCCCTAAACTCATTAATATTTTCTGCAAAAAGGAGCAGAATATCGTCTATAGAGTGATTGTATTTATTGGCCGATTCCATAATGGTTAGTAGCCCCTGAAGTATCTCTGCAGGATTACTTTTAAGAAGATCGACATAGGCAGGCAAACTAGCCATATTTCCCATTAGAATTTCTAAATTTAAGCGGTTTGCTTCTGCCCACATTTCAAATTTCCTCGCCTCTAAAATTCCCATTTCATCCAGTCCTTCAAAACCAGTCAAATCTGCATAGTAAGGTATGAATTCCATTGCTTCTTCATATAGTCCTTGCTTTTCGCGGGCATTCCCCTGCATTAAATAAGCTTGACCAAAATATACGATTAGATGTCTTTCTGTATTTAGAGGTTTAACTTCACGATTTTTTAATCTAACTTGAATCTGCTGCTGATAAACATTTGTGGCAATTACCTCAAGTTCTTTCGCATATTGCATAGTTGTCTCACAGTCATAAGCTTGAAAGTATACGTTTACCAGCTTTAAAAGAGCGTCCAGTTGATGATTTTCAGGCAAATTTTTACGATAAGGAGCAAATTTTATAGCCAGTTGGCGATTTTTCTCTAAATCTTTGCTTAAAGAGTAAGAAAATAACCTATACTGACTAATTGCTAGCCGCTCTGAATGGTAATATCTTTCGTTCTGTACTACACACTCGTAAAAAGGAACTGATTCCTTTTCCTTTCCTTCTGCGTGTAGTTCCTCTGCAAGCTCAAATATAGTCGGCACATAGGACAAATCCTCTGTCAGCCTCGACAATACCTTTTGAATGAAGTCCTGTCTTCCTAATTCCACACAACGCAACAGAAACGGCTTAATCCGTTTCCAATGCCCTTTTCCTCCATAAAAGCATTCATCTATGTACAACTCATATAGCCAACCGTCAGGATAACCCAATGCCTTGGTAATCAAGTCCATCTGTCGAACGGAGATCGGCTTCGGCGGGTTGCTGTTCAGCATGGCGCTGAATGTGCCACGGTTAATACCGGAGATTTTACTAAAACTGCTAAATGTATAGCCCCTTTGCTTCAATTCTGTCTCTATCTTTGAGCGGATCGTAGGTGTATGTTCCATGCTAATCCTCCTCAATAAGTTTTAGACATATCATCAGTGATACTTTATATGTAAACTCTATCCTAAAGGTAATTCATTTCAATACAGAATCACGTAAATAGTGAAATATATGGTCTATATACTCACTCTAATTTATGATGCCTTAGAAAGAAGTCTTTTTTTAACGATTCCCGTGATAATTGAAAAGTTTAATGAAGTACATAACTTTTAAATCCTTCATCCAATATAAATTGAATCTGTGGATCGGCTATAGTTAGTTGAACAGATAAAAAGAAGTTAAGTAGCATGAAAGCAATAACGAAACGAAGGAGCCAAAAGCTGGAGATAAAAAAAGAATCGGCAGAGGACGCTTCCCTGAAAAAATAAAAACGTTCCTGGGGAAATTGAACTTCCCCAGGAACGCGTATGGAGCTAATTACTTTTTCTTCTGAGATACTTGGATGCTGCTGCTGCAACAATCACAAATACCAATATGGCAAAATAAGGATATGAATCGGAGCTGCCAGCATTGTTAAAAGCTTTGATAAGCGCATACAATGCCACCAATCCAATGAGACCAACAACGAATTGGGCACTTCTTCGTGCTGGCTGCTTTGAACGCTTAAATATGAACAGGACAGCAGCAACGCCCAAAAGAGCATAAACCATAAGAAAAGCAGTGACATAAAAAATTGGGTTCATAATCACCTGCCCCTTCTTTTACAGTATATACAATATTATAGTAAAAGTAAGGTGTTTAGTGCAAATCTTAGTTGGAATTAACCGTGTAATAAGGAGCTGGCAACCAGTGTAGATTGAGCGTAGTACCGCGTGAACCGTTATAGTTGTCCAAGTTTGAAGCAAGCAAGTCTGTTCCTAAAGATACCAACGCAGCTCCGGCACTGGCACTTATGCTGTCATTGGTAAGCAGGCGCAATGTTAGCTCCTTTATGGAATCCATATGAAGAAGCCTTAAATAAAATTGATTGTTTCTATACCGAATGGAGTCAGATAGAATAGTGGAATATCTTCATTGAAATATTATATAGTACTCTATCAGTTTAAATCATGTGATTTTACGAGGTTCTTGGGCGTAATTGAGTCCATCTAGTAGGGTTATTTACGGTTGCCGCTCCACGCTGTTCCCTTGGACTAACTTCAATCCAAGGCTCATCATATCCTAAATTTGCATGGTATTGTACATTTACTTTAGTTGATATATCAAAATCTGTTGGATTCCCTGAGTTTGTTCCAGTACTAGATGGCCCCCAAACATAAACATCATTATATTCATAGGCATACTCGATAACTCCATCGCAACGTATATCTGTGATTTCATCAACATGGACATATGCTGATGAGCGATGATCGTCGTGCATAAGTTGCGCTTGAGCAGTATAAGTAATCTCCGGGTCGGCGCTCATTGCAGCAACCATGCTTATAATATAGCTTCTTTTAGTATCTGTTATAGAAGGATTGGTATAAAATCCGTAAAACGTTTTACCAGATTTAAAGCTATCAAAATCACTCAATACAACTCCACTACCCCAATAACCTTTAATTTCATAAACCACACCACTATTTCCGCGTACGCCACCATGGTCACTTCCAAACGTAAGCCATCCCCCCTCTCTATATCCTGCATCACCTCTATCTGCCGCGTGAGTGTAACTAGTTCCTAGTAAAACTAATAGTGGAAGTAGTATAGCTATCAGTACTTTTTTATTTAGAAGCGAAATATTATGCATTATTATTTCCCCTCCCACTTCTTAGTATTAAACTCATCAACAAGATTCTCCGGTATAATCGCCTCTAAAGCGTGTTCTGCTGCTTTGATAACCTCTGAGTTTTTAGAATTTTTATGGATTTCCTTTATGCGAGGGTATGCTTCTCCATAATTGATAATCTCTGACGCTTTCAAAGCTGTTATGATTTCATCATCAGATTGGCTCTTTAACATGGATGAAATGGTATTCAAATTTCTTAATAAGGAGTATTTACCGACTTCCTCTGCATTTCCCTTAAACTTTCCCTGATGCTGTACAACTAGACTTACTGCTTCCTCACCACCAGAAACACCAAGCGCGTATATTGTACTTCCAAAAACTTGCTCATCCTTAGTTTCATTAAGAATTTTCTTCACAACTTCCGTATAATTTTCTAGCTCTCCGGCTTTTGCAGCGCTTGTAACCAAAGTGCGAAGTAAAGGATCATTCGCGTTCTCACTTTTGCTTAAAGAAGATAAGACCACTTTAAAATCAGGATCGTTTAACCTCCGCATAGCTGTAATTGCCGCGGACCTTACTTGAACAGATTCATTAGAATCATCAAATATTGCTTTCAAATTAATAGACTTTTCTTCAGCACTTAATGCAGCATCTTTTTGTGGCTCCAGTTGCAATAAAGCATATCTTCGAAGATTTTCGTCCTCACTCTTATTTTCTACAACGGTTTTAATCTTTTCGAGACTTCTATTATCCAATTTGTTACCATTAGCCAGTATATCTATAATAAACGCTCTTAATTTTGAATTATACTCTTGGTGAGTTAAGATATCTGAGACTCCAGCAGGCACTTTTCCCTGCCATTGTTTTTTTAAATAGGGTAAAATGGATTCTGCATATTTTTCAAAATTTGGCTCGTCATAAATGGAAAGTTCACCAAGTGTCTCGAATAACTCATTACCATTTAATGTTTTCAAATATTCAGTTTGTTTTCCCCGGCTATCTGAATCACCATACACTGATAAGTTGACTGTTTGAGCGTTATTGAGCGATTTCAATACTTCGACATGATCTAAATCTTTAAGCGACGATATAGTTGGTTTAACAAAGCCTGTTGATTCTTTTGAGGCAGCATTTAACGCTAGAGCAGCAGGAACGACAGAGGAAATTAAGAGAATGGTAGTCCCGATTGTTACAACCGTCTTATTTATTTTCATCACTTGACCTTCTTTCATGTTTAATGAAAATTAACTCATACTATCCAAGAAGTAAGTGTATACTTAGTTGTATTATTTTTTTGCGACTATGACGACTATATGTTATGTTAACTGTAAATATTTGTTTGGAGGTATGGTCAATGAAATCATTTCGCTTTTGGTTGGTTATAATCTCGATTTTAGTAATTATTGTAAACGTTTTGGGCTATGATGACTATAATATACTATTGGCTATCATTAGCCCGTTGGTTTGGATGTATGAATCATTTAGATTTGTGAGAGAAGCAGATATTCCAATAGCCGTTGTTTACCTAACTACACTAGGTTTCTGGTATCTTGTTGGTTTGGTTTTGGATCGTCTAATAAAAAATACAAGATAATTTATTCCAAAATGCGACACTACCTTATGTCCTTTGAGCATGAGGTACACAACAGATCGGCACCTCTATAAAACTATTTCAATACCTACGAACTCCTTTCAAACAAGTGGTTTTAGCTCCTTTGTTAAAATGCAAGTTCCTTTTAGCAAGTTCCTTCTGATAGTCGTCCCTTCATCCACTGAGCCAACTACTTTAAATCATACATGGTTATTCATCTTAAAAGCCTATCCTCCTTCCCACCAGCTCTAAAGAAATTGTAATTCTTGATGTGTTACAAGAATGATAAAAATAAACAAATCATTTCTTTTTTTTACAAAATAATCAATAAAAAAGGCCAATCCTGTAAGATTGGCCTAGTCTAACTGCATATGATTTTGAATACTCTCCATAGAAACTGGTGGCTTAAACCAATTTCTTTGCTTGGATAAAGAAAGATAATCAAGGGTATCCTTTTGCCCTTTTAATATTCTACCACGTCTGTAATGGTAAATGGCAAGCTGATACATGTAACAATAATAATAGGTCATTTGTTTAACATCCTCAGACTCTTGTAACCTCTTTATTCGCTCTGAGTATTTGTCAATGATAGAGTCTACATCAAAATTATACTTATTGGCAGCTTCTAGTATAGTTATGAGTCCGGAACTTACTTCTTCAGGGTGATTTTCGAGGAAAGCAATATACTCAGGAAGGATATCTCTATTACCCAATAGTAAATCTAAAGTATACGAGTTGGCTTTAGCCCACAAACGGAATTGCTCTACATCTGCTTCACCTTCTAAATCAAGCCCTTTAAACCAACTTAAATCTGCATAGCCCTCAAGCTCTGCCTTTGCCTCCTTAATATATCCTTTCTTTTGTAAAGCTGTTGAGACAGAAAGGAATCCATAACCGTAGTAAAATACCAAATGCCTTTCTGCACGTGAGCAATGATCTGCTCTTCTTTTTTCCTTACTTATTTGCCGATCCATATAGATTACGTTAGCCAGCTTCTTTAATTCATGACCATACTTCTCTACCTCATCCCATTTGTGCAAGTAAAAATATATATTTGTGATCTTGTGAATCGCCTCCAACTGATAATGCTCAGGAAGCAGATTACGATATGGTGTAAATTCCATTACAAACTCAAGACTCTTTTCCAAGTCAGACATTGTATAAGCTTTAAACCTTTTATATTGACTTATAGCCAGCCGCTCCGAATGACGATATTTTTCATTTTCGATTACACATTCATAAAAAGGGATCGCTTCCTTTTCTCTGCCTTCGGAATGTAATTTTTCTGCAAACTCAAATATGGTCGGCACATAGGACAAATCCTCTGTCAGCCTCGACAATACCTTTTGGATGAAGTCCTGTCTTCCTAATTCCACACAACGCAATAAAAAGGGCTTAATCCGTTTCCAGTGCCCTTTTCCTTCGTAAAAGCATTCGTCTATGTACAACTCATACAGCCAGTCATCAGGATATCCCAACGCCTTGGTAATCAGATCCATCTGCCGAACGGAGATCGGCTTGGGCGGGTTGCTGTTCAGCATGGTACTGAATGTACCACGGTTAATTCCAGATATTTTACTAAAGCTGCTAAAACTATAGCCTCTTTGCTTCAATTCTGTCTCTATCTTTGAGCGGATCGTAGGTGTATGTTCCATGTCAATCCCCCTCATTGAGTTTCAATCATATGAATAATGTTTCTTTTTATGTAAAATACGTCCTATAAGTAATCTTAAAATAATACAATAGTGTGAAAAAAGAGAAATAAATGGTTTATATACTCACTCTAATTTATGATGCCTTAGAAAGAAGTCTTTTTTTAACGAATCCCGTGATAATTGAAAAATTGAATGAAGTACATGAAGAGAAGCATTAAAAGCAATCTTTAAGTTTTTTTATTTGAATGTCACAAATACATCCCTTTTTCAGTTATATAGGCAGAAAGGAGGGAAGCTAATGGAAAAACTACATGTAAATAAGCAAGATGCAGATATCAACCTTGTAATAGAACAGGTACAAACGGGCGACAAACAAGCATACACACATATCATACGGCGTTATCAACAACAGATCTTTTTATATTGCTACTATTTACTTAAAAATCAGGAAGAAGCGGAAGATGCTGCTCAAGAAATATTCATCAAAGGGCTTGAGTACATCCATCATTTTGTACCTACAGTTTCCTTTTCAGCTTGGCTATACAAAATCGCTCAAAATCACTGTAATGACTTATTAAAAAGAAACACTAGAACGTTTAAATCCTTCATCCAGTATAAATTGAACCTGAAGCAACAACCAATACACGAATATACAGATTTAATTCACGAGTTAATGGATCAGCTAACGTTAGAAGAGCGACAAATCTTATTGTTACGCTCACTGGAGGAATACAGCTATGAAGAGATTGCTACAATTATGGAACTAAAACCATCAACCATCCGAAAAAAATATGAGCGACTCCGTAAAAAACTAATTCACCAAAAGGAAAAGGGAGGAAAAAAGTATGAACATTCCTTTAAAACCGGAAGATAAAGAAATCGAGCATTTACAAAAGCTTATTCGGGATACTCCATTACAAGTGGATTTAATTGATAAAACGATGGAGCGCTATGGGAAAGTAGAAGGAAAACGATATAAGCGTATTACCACTCGACCAAAAAGATTACGCAATGCAATTGTCGGTACTTCTGCTTTGCTTGCGATGTGCTTTACACTTGTCGTTGGTACTGGATTTATTTCTCCAACAATGGCTGCATCCATTAAACAGATTCCAGGAATGGATTCTATATTTCAGTTGGCAGGTGATCTTGGTTTAAAAACGGCAGATGAAAAGGGAATCCTGTCAAAACCAAATCTTAGTGACACCCATGATGGTCTGACTCTCAGCGTACCAGAGGTCATATTCGACGGAACACGAGTATCTATAGCATTAGAGCGAAAAACTTCCGATAAAAGATTTTTAAACACCGAATTACCCTTATTACTTGATGATTTAATACTTTCCATTAATGGCGAAGAAATTAATTCTTCTTATGTACCTACAAACACCAGCAGCTCCATTGACTCATATACGATACCTGGAAAAAATTCGAATTCAACCATTATACAATTTTCAGATTTACGTAATCAAGGAGGAAAACCTTTTCCAGATAAGTTTGATTTAACAATTTCCATGCCTGTCTCCGGCATTAAGCAGCCATTTAAAATAGAAATTCCTGTGGAAAAGAATACTAATAATAACTTAGTTTTTACACCATCCCTTAAGCGAGAGTATAAAAACATTGACTATACTCTAGAAAAAGTTGAGCTCACGCCGATTACAACCAGCATCACAACTCGCATAAAGCTACCTGCTAATTCAAAAATTTCTTCGTCACTTCCTTTGTTCTTGAGTTATGAAATTTACGATGATAAAGGAAAGCAACTAAATTTTATTAGCAACAATGGTTGGAGTGCAACTGATGGCAACGTTCTGATAAATGATTCACGATTTGAACCTTTCCTCTCTCTTCCCAAAGAAATTACTATAAAGGTTTACAAATCTATCTTAAAAAAGGGTGATAGGAGTAAATTCGAACTAGGGAAAGATGGAAATCCAAAAAAGGAGTATTTCCCTGATTTAGAAATTACTTACCCAATTAATCCATAAAAATTAAGTAAGTGAAGGAAGTGAAGCGTACTTCACCTCCTTCACTGCATACAAATACTATCTTTCAACCTTAAAAGTATAAACCCCAAGTTTGTCTCCATTAGATTTATATGCCGCCACTTGAGCTGTTCCGTAACCTATCATTTTAGCCTTATTGCCATGAAGTTCGACAACATCACTTCCGTACAAAATCATCCAATTTGAACCTTCCATTTTATATGTGCTACCTATGCCTAAACGAAGTACGGGACTATCCTGCTTTGTAATGGGTGCTTTTTCTCCTGTTGCAAGTTCAAAAGTTACTGTCACTGTTGCTGGTTTTACATCTGATGCCGTTGAACTTACTGGTGAAGCGGCAGCTACTCCTCCTAATGATAACGCTAGCGCAGAAATTGATAATGCTAAGATGGCTTTTTTCATTTGTCATTTCTCCTCTTTAATAGTCTTCTTTCTAAGCTACTAAATGCCTTGCTTTATGTCTGTGACTACGTTTCTGTTGTTCTCAAGCTATTAGTACTTTACTAATCAAACATTGAACTTCCAAGCTATTATAGACATCAAGATATCAACCTTTTCATTTCCCCACCTCCTTTCTTCTAATTAATTCCATTGTAATTCTTGATGTGTTACAAGAACGATAAAAATAAACAAATCATTTCTTTTTTTACAAAATAATCAATAAAAAAGACCAATCCTGTAAGATTGGCCTAGTCTAATTGCATATGATCTTAAAGACTCTCCATAGAAACTGGTGGCTTAAACCAAGAGAAGAACGTAATGCCCCCTCTCTTGGCAAAAAATCGGTTGATTCACATGTTGCCGTATAACGGACGCTTGTCTTAATTAGCTGTCGGTTCGGTTCCCCAAACAAGTACGCCATTATGATACAACGTAGCTTTTGTATGATCAGCATATGAAGTTTGCGTGCCTTTATACGAGTAATCGTCACTTTCATTATAGTTCGACCAGTCTGTTTTATGAATACGGGTTTGAATTTCGCCCGTGCTTCCTCCAGGTGCTAACACGCCTGCATTCGAGTTGAAGCTGACTTCCAAATAGTAATCAGCACCTGTTACAGATTTATCCATTTTAACCAGCTTGCCATTCAGCTTCGAGCAGCTCAGCGCGGCATAGTCGCAGTTGAATGTCTGCGCGCGGTCGCCGTCGATCGTGTAGTAGTAGCGAATTTTCAACTCGTTGATCGGTACGGAGGTTGTACCTTTGTTTAAAATTTGGAAATGCGGCTTCAATTGATTGTCGTTCACATTGGTATCCGCTGCGCGATACTGGAGCAACAGTCCCTTGGTCGGCTCCTGAGCATCCGCTTTCGGCGCTGCGCTAGCCGTGTTCGAAACCGTTTGTCCTGCATCGTTCTTCGCTACGACTTGGTAGTAGTACGTCGTGTCTGCCGTTACGGCTGTGTCGGTGTAGCTGCTTCCGTATACATCGCTCGCTACTGTGGCGAACGCGCCATTTTCAGCTGTCGAACGCTTCACTTCATAGCTTGCCGTATTCGCCGATGCTGTCCAGCTCAGCTTTACTTTCGCCGTTTCGCCTGCTGCGTTCAGCGTGAAGCTGCCCGGTACTGACGGCTGCTCAGTAATACCATATGTTTTTAAGTTAGTCGGGAGCTTTTCAAGCGTAATGACGTTCGGATGATTATACACTTTTTTCAGATGCTCAAGACTGTTTTGTTTGCCGTCTCTCAAGAAATCCCCATACCATGTAGCGAACCAGCTCCAATGGGCTTGATACGCCTTCATCAGGTCAGGATCCGGGATAGGTCCATTTTCGCTCATGGCAACTAACTTTTTGTCTTTGCCCAATGTAACAAGGTCTTCATATTTTGCAATTTGCGGACTGTAGTCGCCTGCTTGCGGATAAGAATCGAAGCTCAAAATATCCACATAGTCGTCTCCCGGATACCAATCGGGAGCAACAGAGTTCCAGACCCAGATCAGATTGTTCAATTTGTGCACATGAGTCAAACGGTCGTGCATCAAAATATACAATTTCTTAACAGGCTCAGGACCTTTAGCGCCCCACCAGAACCATTTGCCTTCCGCTTCGTGTAAAGGACGGAACAGGACAGGAACTTTCGCATCCTGCAACTTCTTCAATTGCCCTGCAATCACATCGATGTCGCGAATAAGCAATTTATAATCTTCGGACTCTGGATTATTCATCGCATATTCTATATCGAATGTAGTCGAATCGGCATAGAAGCCTCTCCACCATTCTTTTCCCTGCGTATCGATAAGACCTTTCGGCGCGTTCCAGTGCCATGCAAAGGTAACAATGCCCCCTTGCTTATCCCATTCAATCGCCTTTTCCGTCTCTGTGGAACGAAGACCGTGTTCCGCTCTGCTTGGCGAATAGTCAATCAGGTCAAGCGCCGCAATAGCCGGCTTTTTACCTACATTTGCTTGAAGCCAATCAATTTCGGGCATATCCTCTTGACCGGAAAGCATATTCTTCCCGTATTGATCAACCAGGTAGTTCATTAATGCTTTTGCTTCTACCGTCGCATTCGGATTGATGAGCGTTTTGGTTACCGCATGCGGTGGACGGTCAGCAGCTGGCTCCAGCTTGACGTAGTCGATATCGTACCAGCCCCAGCCCGTTTCAAAACCGATCGTATTCGCCCCTGCATTCAACAGAACCTTGCCACCGGAAGCTTCTTTAAAATCAGCCGATTTCCAAAGCACCAGCTCACCAGACGCTTTGCCGTTTAAAGAGAAATTCGTGCGTTTGTCATCATAAGGAGAACGGTAGCCGATTGCAAGATTGTACAAGCCTGCCGCCTCTGCCTGAATCGTCATCGTCAGGGAATCCCCTGCATTGTGGAAATTAGTTACGTAACCAGTACCGGAGAAGCCGGTCCCGCTGGATTCCACAATGGTTCCCTTCAGCGTGCCGTCTTCGGCTTCATAGCGAACCGGGCCGTTTACAGGCGCCTGCGGAACCGCTTTCAAGACATTGGAATTGCTCATTCCTGCATTGGTTTTGGCGGTTACTTTGTAATAGTAAGAAGTGCCGTTCGTTACGTTAGTATCCGTATAAGACGTTTCGATCAAGTTGGAGGCTACAGCAGCAAAAGGACCGTCTGCATACGTTGCACGCTGTACACTGTAACCCACAGCTCCGTTGGAAGCGTCCCAGGACAAATCTACTTTCCCGTCGCCAGCCTCAGCTCTCAGCGCAAAGCTTTCAGGTGGCACAGACGTATCATTGCTGGCAGTCAACACGATGTGATAAGTCGTCAAAGGCGGTACGGTATAGGTAAAGCGGTTGCCTGAAATTTGCGTAATTGGCGCTGCTTCCTTAATTTCCGAGCTATTGTTGTCGAAGCCCCAGACTTTACCGGAACCGTAAGTCGTCTCCCCAGAAAGATCAAATTGGGCGTCGAATGCGCTGTCCATGCTTTTATTCATGACAACGAGGTGCAGTTCTTTGTAGGATGCATCCGTTACGGAAGCATGCACCGAGCTATTGACAATATCTGACGTTTGCGCATTAACGCTGATATCACCGAAAGTAGAGCTTTTTCCGTCATAATTGCGGTAAAGCTTGTAAGCGGCACTAACGTAGCTGTTGGCACCCTCCTTTAACCTCCAGTAGTTTGCCATATAAACATCGTTTTTGCCCAAGATGCCCAGCACATCGGTCATAGCGATCCCACCGGAAATATCATTTTCGCCGCCATAGCTATACTCGGTCAAAGCCAGCTTGGTTCCCGGGTAATACTTATCCACCGACTGCTTCAATCGAGGCAGTAAAGGCAAGAATTCGCTGTTCCCCTGAGCGATCCAGCTATCCTCATTGTAGGTCGGATCCCACAAAGTACGTGGCGCTTGCATTCTCGCTTTCTTCGTTTCGTCGTTGCCCACCTCATTTGTAATTCGTATGCCTCCGCCCATCGCTTCGGGATACCAGTGTACATCGAAAACATCCAGTAATCTTTTGCCTTCGGCTTGCGAGCTGAGGCGCATTTGATCCAGATAATAGTCCACGAACCAGTTGTAGCTGCCTTTTACAGAATTCCAATCAGGTGCAGTTTGAAGATCTTTATAGGCGCCAAAACCGTAAAGAACCGGGCCAAAAATTTCTGCACCCGCGTCAACCGCTTTAACAGCTTTGGATAAACTTACTGACCGGTCTACCAACTCTTTCGCTCCGACCTTTTCACCATGAATGCGCGGATGCGTATGCGACCAGAGAGCGGGTTCATTGTCGAGCGCATATCCTTTCACACCCGTCTTTGTTGCAGCAACGCCGTATTTTTTCACTAAAAAGTTGACAAATTCATCCGCATAAACCCGATTGTCATTCAGATCAGGCTGTAGTTGGAACGACGCATTTTTGGTGTTTACGACCTGATCCCAACGAGCAGAAGGGGCCTTTTCGCTTTCATCCACACTTCCGTTTCCATCCTTGGCCACATAACCAGCCATCGGTAGCGTGACTAAAGTATAAGTGCCAAGCTTCAGCGATTGATCATGAAACGAAGTCGTCACCGCTCCCGGCTTTTCACATTCAGCTTGTGTCAGACCGCCATTATTGCATAAATAGTCATCACTGGATTGCTTCCAATCGCTTCCTGCATTGGACATATTGTTTTCCCAGTTGTATCCGGTTATTCGATTACCACCAAGTCGTCTGACAGTCAGATTCTCATCGCCTGCCAAATCCTGATTCGTACCGTATATATAAGGGCTAATCGGCTTACGATCCTTGGATGTATCAACTTTGATGGTAACGGTCTTTGCCGTTTGACTGTGAACTACAGTTGGAGCCGGTAGAGCCCCCCCTACTATAATCGTGCATGCCATGACGACAGGTAGCCATTTGGAACGCTTGGACAAAATAATACTACTACTATTTTTCGCCTTCATGCCGCTTTCCTCCTTTCAATTTGAAAAGAGCGGCACCCATACGAGTGCCGCTCCGTCAGGCTATAAGGCTCCTGACCCCAAACGAGTTTATCGTTCTGGTACAACGTCATCTTACTCTAATCTGCAAATTAATTTGTTCTCCTCTCCGTCCGAAATCCAAAATTGGCCCGGATCTTCAAGTGTTGCAGCAGCCGTATTCACACCGCACATGATGGGTTTGCCGTTTGCATTATGGTAGTACCGTTACCGGCTTCTTGTTGACAATTGTGTAATAGTACAGCTCTGCTATACATTCTATCGACCAAGCCTGCATATCGAACCATTGGTTGGACCGAAGGTCCATATACATAGATTATTCCAGATACCCATATAGTAGAACATGAATTCGCCACAAGGTTGTTCTAGCTATATAGGTTATCTATTTATATTTAAAACATGGTGGTGTAAGAATGCTGCATTGCCTTCCAATGCTTTTACGAATACTTAAAAGTCATATTGCAGTATATAGCTTTTATCATCTCAAAGTAAAAACCATTCCTCATGAAAAATTTTTGATTTATACCCTTCTCCCCTACCGTACCTTATCCTTTTGAATAAGCTCATAATAGATGCGTGCAGGCTCTGATTCTCCAGTGGATAAAATATATTCTGCCAAGGGGGCGCACAGCTTTTGAAGATAGAAGGAATATAACAGCTCCGCCGTATCAAAATGAATTTTTAATACCTGCTTCATCAATCCATCAAATTTGGGGTAATCCAGTTCTTCCGGGGTAATATCAAACGGGTATTCGGGAAAGGTTTTTTTCTGGATTTCGATGAACTGATCCCTGAGCTTTGGCTGATTGCCTGATCGCGCGGCTGAGAAATTCATCATAAAAAACGATATAAAATCTGTTTCACGATCACTTAATTTATAATACTCACACCAACGCATGAACATCAGCGGTTTTACCATATATAAATCCCCTTTTAACAAAGTTCAGATTAATCGGTAGATCACACAAAATCTAACAGGTTCCAGCATATGTAATATATAGGTTAAGTCACATTTTAAAATATGATTCCTTAAACAAATTTTGCATTTAAACATATCCCTATATCTCCAGAAAGAACTCTCCAGATCTACTTCATCCGAAGAGTTCTCCGTATCTACCTCAAACTCAAACCTTACTTGAGCTTATTTTCTCCAATTGGAATTTTCATTTCCAGTTCAGGCAGGTATGTTCTTTTCCAATTCCCTTGTTCATTGTATACAGGTTTGCCTCCCGGACCGATTACATTAAAATAGGGTT
Organism: Paenibacillus sp. NRS-1781; assembly: GCF_050467745.1. NCBI lineage: Bacteria > Bacillati > Bacillota > Bacilli > Caryophanales > Paenibacillaceae > Paenibacillus > Paenibacillus sp. NRS-1781. Next base: position 34,279 of record NZ_JBITPI010000034.1, on the reverse strand, counting down.
TAATGGTGATGAATTTGGGTGTTTTCTCAAAGGGAGTTACGAGGATTTGGTGAATACCTGTCCTTGTTTTAGTTCCAGGACGTCCTAAATCCCCATTAATCCATTGTTGTTCCTGCCCCTTATCATCCAAAATCGCATAGCTTAGTGTATTCATAGCCAGTCCATACCCGTATGCCTTACTCCCATGCGTAGTCGGGCCTGGGCTTATGTAATGGGTCTTAGTCACGATCATGGTAGACATCGGTGTCATCTCTAATTTTTCCACAACCAAACGGGTAAAATCATTTGATTTTTCCATTCGAGGTGTGAGCACCAAGTTTTTAGAAGGAATCTTTTGCACAGGTAATTCAAGCTTAAAGGGCTGTTTTATTCCTGTAATTTGTATTTCTGCCGTTAGTTTAAATGGGTCAGGAAGTCCTTTGCCTGTCGAGTACATTCTTTCCAAATCACTATAATAAACGATGACGGAACCCGGAGTGCCTCCAGAGTTAGTAATTAGCGAAGGGCCATCAAATTGAAATGGTTTGCCATTGCACCATAATGTGATATCTTCAATTCGATCATGCAGCGTTGTGCCCAAGTCCTCCCGGTTACTTTCCAGCGTCAGAGCCATACGGACACCATCATAAGCAACTTGAGAGATACGGAGTTGGGTTCCGTTATGAGTGCTGCTGGCCGCCACTTTTGTTACAAGTCCTGCTTCTTCGACCTGCTGAAGTCCCAAGTCACCCGCTCGCATAAATGCACTCCCGCCTGCTGTTGGAATTCCCCAGTTACTAGCCAATTGCAAGACACTGTTTACCAATGGAACTTGCCACAACGATTTCGCTATCGTAGGGGAAACAAATGCTGGGGCTATCATTCCACTGCTCATTACTGTAACTAAAGAAGCTGTCAGGGCGATTCTCTTGAATTTGTGGCGACGAGAGGCTGAATCCACAGAATTCGTATTTTGATAGACAAAACCTGTTTCAATCTGGCTATATACCGTTTCCAGCCGTTGACGCACATATGGGGTAATGACATGCTTGTTGCGGGAGCATTCTTTAGCTGTTTTCCACTCATCATCCAGATTAATATCTTCCATGGATCGGTGTTCCCCTTTCTCCTGGATTTGATAACTTGCGCAGCAGGGATTTCCGCGCACGATACAAACGCGTTTTAACCAGACTTTCTGAAATGTCCAATGCTTTTGAAATCTCCTTAATATTCAGATCATAAAAGTATCTCAACATAATAACGATTCGCATCGGCTCCTCCAACTGCTCAACTGCTTCATGCAATTCAATATTTTCATACTCTCCTGGGATACTCATTTGATGGTGTGAAAACTCAGATACCGTACCAGAGCGAGAACGCTTGTTAGCTATTTTATTCGACTCGTTGATTACAATCCGATACATCCAGGTTTTAAAGAGACTTCCATCCCGTAGTGTACCCAAAGACTTGTATGCCCTGAGTATTGCTTCTTGTAGAGCATCAGCACTATCTTGTTCATTTCGCAGGATAGAATGCGCCATTCCATACAGGTCGCTCTCCACTTCTCTGATGATGTTCACAAAAGCTCGTCTATCCCCGCCTTGCGCCTTTTTGACCTCACTCTCGATATTCAAAGGAGTCCTCCTTTCAAGTTGCTTATCTATTAGATCATTTGAAAGGGCAATGCGTTACAATTTTCTTCCTAAACGCTCAACAAAAAAAGACCTTTTCAACATCTTAATGACGCTGACCAGGTCTTCTCATGGAAATCCGTATTTTCACATTCGTATTTATTTTAATCCTCTACATAGCTAACCGATTACAGACTGCACGTGAAAACATAGGCGGGCGGGACGTTGTAATGTACCTTTTTGATCTGGATATTGCCAAAGAAGGTACGAAAGAAATTGTGTTTTACCTTACTATACTGGAACGTAATAAATTTGCCCTCCTGACCCAATACTTCGGCCGTTTGTCCCAAAATCAGGCTGGATAAGGCGGCAGGCAAGCTGGTAAAAGGGAGTCCTGATACGACGTAATCCACTTTCGAGACATGATACTGTTTCATATACCGGGCTACATGCTCGGCCGATCCATGAATGACGTGTACTTGCTCCAAGTGTCCGTACTTGCTTTGCAATGTTTTGTAAAACGATTCATTGGCCTCAATCACTAGCAGTAGCGTATCCGGGCGCTTGTTCTTAATCAGTTCTTGCGTAAACACACCGGTACCTGCGCCATACTCAATGATGCACGATGCCTGGTCAAAGTAGATTGGTGTGGTAATTTGCTTGGCCAACTGTCTTGAGCTTGGTATGACAGCGCCTACGCTGCGTGGATGCCTGATATACTCTCGAATAAAATGAATCGCATTCATCTTTCCCTCTCCCTGCTTGACACACATAATAGGCATTCGGTTCATCCAGATATCGCATTACATATTCATTGTATCTTGATCAGAATAGTCATTTCAAGCAGGCTACAGTCTGAATATAAAAAGAGGACAGTCTTATTCAAATCTAGTCAAATAAAACTGCCCTCTCGCTGTAATTTTTATTTTTCTATCGTGTCCACACTTGGACTCTCCGTCTTGGATGCCTGTCCACCTTTACGCCGTCGTGCGCCCAAGCGCATGGCAACAATCCGGTAGATGGAGGCAGGACGTATGGATACAGCCCAGCTTGCGTCCGCATCCGGTGCAAGCACGACTCCCAACTGATGATGATCGCCATCGTACATACCGCGCTGTACAAACTTGCTCTCACCTTGAAGGTTGCGTACCTCCAGCTTGCAAAAAGCGGAGTTGATCCGCAAGGCTTGATGCAGCTCGTTGCGGCTGTTCACGACGACGCTGTTGACGCGGTAAATAGCCTCACCGGGCAGAATGCCCATCGCCGTCGCCGGACTATCCGGCAGCACAGCCAGTACACGCAACCCTTGCTCCGGATGAACAAACATAGGGCTGAGACGGCTCTCTTCCATGTTGCCGTACCAGATCAGCGCCTCATGGGCGAGGAAGGAGAACAACGCTGCCACTAGCGTCAGCGGACTCCACCACGCCGCCAGCAGGCTCAGCAGGAGCAAGGCTACACTGTAGAGAAGCAGGCGGTTGGACGTTAGCACCGCCTTCTGGCGTGGCAACTGGCCTAACGTCACGCTGCTGAACCCCATAAGAACAGGCAAGGCTGCCAGCATATATCCGGTTCCATCACCAAACAGCGGCGTCCACGGAAGCGCAAAGCCTCCCTGAACAGGAACCAGCAGCAACAACGGAATGGGCCAGAGGTCTTCCATCCGGTAGCCACCGACCAGCCTTCCCCGCTTGCCCTCCACGAACAGTGGGGTTGCGGCCTTTCCTCCCTGCCAGCGAACCAGCAGCGCCTCAGCCACATGCAGCACAGCAACGAGTACCAGCAACGCTGGAATATCCAATCCACGGATGGCTGCCACCGATGTTCCAAGCGCTCCCTCAGGCTGCCAGCCCTCCGCCACGTTCAGAGCAAACTGGGCTACACCCAGCAGGCCCACCGAATAGGCAAGGCACAGGTAACGCACGCGTACCAGCATAAGCAGCAATGTGGTCACCCACAGGCATACGATGGAGGCTGAGGTCAGATGCACACTTACGAACATTCCCAGAGCAGACAGGGCCAGCCCCGCAATTAGACCACTCCAGACTACACGCCACGTTTCCCCCGGCCAATTGTGCAGCCTGGTATGAAAGAGCTTGCGCTCCAGCAGCATTTGCCGACGATAGCCAAGCGCGACAATGAGTATTGAGATATAGTAAAACGGCTGCAAAAGCAGGTACAAGCAAGCATTTAGAACGCTCCATCCCCATTGTAAAGCCCATTCCAAGTTCATTCACACTCCTTATGCCCCTGGCCCGCTGTTTAGCGGATCACGTACATTTCATATCCATTTATTCTATATGAAATTGCCAACGTAGGGAAGACAATCCGGCAGACTGCAAATAAATCCCACAATAAAAGGAGGCTGTTTCCAGCCCCCTTTGTTGTAGCCTTATTATTATTTCGCTGCGCTGGTCTTCATTTCCTTCCGAATCTCTTCAATCCCCTGCTTGAGTTGATTGTCATTTTTCGGATCGCGGATTTTTTCGATCAGCTTGGCTTCCATCGCCGCTGCTGTCTTCGCATCAATCACACCGTTAACCATCAGCTTCGCCTGTTTTTGAAAAGCAAGAACGGAGCTTTCCGTCACTTTATCAAAATAGCCGTCCTCGCGGCCTGGCTTGTAGCCCAAGCCTTGCAGAATGATTTGCGCATTTTTCACATCGCCGCTATTCATATTGTATTTCAACGGCTTTTCCTTGTTGAGTGGCGCTGCTGTGAAGAATTCAGGCTGATCCACCGCAATATTCGGTTTAATTCCTTTTTTGTGAATCCACGTTCCATTTGGCGTCAGCCATTTGGCAATCGTGATTTTGAGCAGACTACCGTCGCCCATTTGCTTGTCATAGCTGGTTTGTACAGTACCTTTACCAAAGGAATTTTCCCCGATCAATACTGCGCCAGCCGATTGCTGGAGAGCGCCTGCCAGGATTTCGGATGCGCTTGCGCTACCTTTATTCATGAGCAGCGTCACCGGATATTTCTTACTTGATCCTTTGGATTTCTCTTCTTCACGCTTCTGATTCTTGTCTTCCACTTGTACAATCGTTTTGCCAGCAGGTACAAATTGCTGTGCGATATCAATCACGACGGAAAGTACGCCGCCCGGGTTATTACGCACGTCGATGACGAGCCCTTTAAGTCCCTGTTTTTCCAGCTTCGCGAGTTCTTCTTTAAAACGCTCTGCTGTATTCAAGGAGAACTGGGTAATCGTGATGACACCTACACCACCGCTTTCCATATGAGCTGTCACGGTTTCCATATCAATACTGTCACGGGTAATGGTGTATTCCAACGAATCAGGAGAACCGTTGCGCTGAATTTTGACCTTGGCCTGACTACCTTTAGGTCCACGTATTTTGGAAACGGCCTTGTTCAAATCCAGACCATCCAGCGTTTCGCCGTTAACAGACAAAATAATGTCCTTGGAACGCAGTCCCGCCTTCTCGGCCGGTGAGCCTTTAATTGGCGTTACTACGACCACTTTTCCGTTTTCTGCCGCTACCTCAGCCCCGATTCCGGTAAAGGAGCCTTCAATGGACTGTTCAAACTGCTGTGCTGTTTCTTTGCCCATATAAGAGGAATATGGGTCGCCGAGCGATTCCATCATACCATTGATGGCTCCGTCCACCAGCTTGGTACGGTCGACGTCCTGATAATATTGCCCCTGGATCAGATCCATCGCTGTCTCGATTTTGCGGATATCACTTCTGGAGGTGGAACTGCTACCTGTCATGCTCGCCAGCAATCCTTCGCCCAGAGCGCTGCTTCCCACTGTCGTCGTTCCAGTATAAGCAAAAGTGAGCAGGCTACCGCCAAGCAGCCCAATCACCATCAAGAGTACCGCTGTACTTTTTTTCAACATCTAATCGTCCACCGCCTTCTATTGATCTTGTATACTATTGCCTTACAACGCATATCCATCCACGCAGTATACGACTAGCTTGTACGGAATATGTTAATTGTATCCTACTCCGTGTTTCAATGCACATGTTCTGCACCGGGTATCAAGCTATGAAGGTAAAGCCCTATCTACAGCCGCATTGGCTACAAATAGGGCTTCCCTTTTTCAACTATAGATAGTTCATCGGATTTACTGGTTTGTTATTCTCGCGCACCTCAAAATGGCAGTGAGGTCCTGTTGAATTGCCCGTCGAACCAACTTCTGCAATTTTTTGACCGCGTTTCACAGTCTGTCCTGTACGTACCACCGTACCGCCATTGCGAATATGTCCGTACAGAGTCCATAATCCGTCTCCGTGATCGATCACGACCGTATTGCCATAGCCACTCCACCATTCCGCAACAATGACAACACCATCTTCTGCTGCATGAATATCGGTTCCCTGTGAAGCCGCCATATCAATGCCTGTATGGCCTTTAAGCTTGCCGGTAATCGGATGTACCCGCATACCAAACGTAGATGAGAGTCGGTAATTGGATACAGGCAAAGCCAACGTGCCCGATCCACCCGTATACGTACTGGCTGCCGCATGACTGGAATTGGAGCCTGCGCCTGAGGATGAAGAAGCATATCGCTTGGCTTCAGCAGCACGTGCAGCCGCTCTAGCACGTGCTGCTTTGGCAGCCTGCTCCGCTCTGAGCTTGTTTTTCTCCTGCACCAGACCCACACGTTTGTTAGCGAGGGCTACCAGCATATCATTTTGCTCTTCACTGATTTCATCCGACTCAGCAATATCATGATCATAATTGGCTATCAGTCTTTGCTTCTCTTGCTCCTTCGAATTCAGCTCAGCTTTGGCGCCCTGTTTGAGGGCATACAGCTTCTTGGCATTTTTATATTCTGTGTCGAGTTGCTTCTTCTTGCTGACTACCAGAGCCTTGTCCTTTTTATGCTCGTCCAGCAGGATTTGGTCCTGCTCCACGATCGTTTTCAGGGAATCGACCCGGCTGAGGAAATCGCTAAAGCTGGCCGAAGACATAAGCACGTCCATATACGAAACAGTTCCGTCCGTATACATCAAGCGCACACGGGTTTCCAGCATCTTTTCACGTGCCTGGATGCGGTCAATGGCTTCAGATAAATCTTTTTTGGTTGCACGCAGATTATCTTCGGTTTGATCAATCTGAACTGCTACACGAGTCAATTGGTCGCTGACGCTGTTAATCTGGTCGAGTACCATTTTCAGGTTTTGCACGGTTTTATTTTTGTAATGTTGGGCATACTGTTTATCTTGAGCTGCCTTTTCCTGCTGTTGCTTGGCAGATTGGGCCTGCTTTTCCAATTGATTCAGTTGCGAATTGATTTCATGCATGCTTTTGGCATATCCGTCAGAAGGCTGGATTAGCAATGCGGCTACCAAGGTAGCGGCCAACACAGATCCTGTTTTTTTCAACTTGCACTCCCCATCCTTTATCGCAAAATAACACCGGCTTCCCCGTTCTAAAGAATACCGACTGTGACATCCACCAATGAATCTTATACTTTCAAGAACTTGCGCATGGACAGGGTACTGCCTACAATCCCGACGAGCATCCCCAAAATGATTAGCAAGGCACTCAATTGAATCCAAACGCCCTGAAGCGGCATAAGCTTCAACATGCTCAGCGCAATATCTCCTTGAACGGCTGTAAGCAAACGCTGATAACCAGCAAACAAAATACCTACGGTAATCATGGAACCCATCAGGCCAATAAGCGCACCTTCAATAAAAAACGGCCATCGTATAAAAAAGTTGGTCGCACCAACCAGTTTCATAATGCCAATCTCTTTGCGTCGTGCCAAAATGGTCACGCGGATCGTATTCGAAATCAGGAACATGGACATAAGCCCCAATCCAGCTACGAATACAAAGCCCACATTACGGATGAGCTTGGTAATGGTGAAGAGCGTTTCTACGGTACCTTTTCCATAACGGACCTTTAAAATCGGTTTCTCTGGGTGTATCGTGTTCAGCTTCTCAATCTTCTCAGCCACAAATGGGACCGTCGTCGGTTCAATGACCTCTACAACGATTTTGTCTGGAAGCGGATTGCTGTCCTTATCAAAACCCTCCAGCAGCTCCTTGCCGCTGTCTCCCAAATCTTTTCGCAGCTCCTCCAAGCCTTGAGCTTTGGTGATAAAGGTGGTTTTGCTAATTTCCGGCATCGCCGCAATTTCCTTTTGTAGCGTTTCACGCATGCTTTGCTCCACATTCAGCTCCAAAAATACGTTAACCTCCACCTGGCCATCCGCTTGGTCAGCCAAGGAATTGACGTTGAGCACCAGCATAATAAACACGCCCAGTATAAGCAGTGACACAACAATCGAGGTGACGGATGCCACGGACATCCAGCCATTGCGGAATATATTTTTGAAACCTTCCCGCACATGACGCAAGAAGGTATTAAAAGTCATATCCGTACTCCCCTCTCACCTGATCCCTTACGATGTTGCCATTTTCGATGGCAATGACGCGTTTACGCATAGAGTTTACGATGTCCTTATTGTGTGTCGCCATAACAATGGTCGTGCCGCGAAAATTAATTTCGTCCAGCAGTTGCATGATCTCCCACGATGTTTCGGGGTCCAAATTACCTGTGGGCTCATCGGCAATGATCACGGACGGATTGTTGACGATAGCCCGTGCGATAGCTACGCGTTGCTGCTCCCCACCAGAAAGCTGGGCAGGCTCACGATTCATTTTCGTTTTCAAGCCAACCAGTTCGAGCACTTCCGGCACCCGCTTGCGAATCAGCTTCTTGGGAGCCTCTATGACTTCCATCGCAAAAGCGACATTCTCATAGGCCGTCAAACGCGGCAAAAGCCGGAAATCCTGAAAAACGACTCCGATGTTACGACGAACGTAGGGAATTTTACGCTGCTTGAGCTTCCCGATATTAAATCCATTAACTGAAATTTGCCCCTTGGTCGGTACTTCTTCTCTATAAATAAGCTTCATAAAAGTCGATTTACCCGCCCCGGACGGGCCGACTACGTATACGAATTCATTACGGTCAATTTTGACCGATACTCCCTGAAGTGCGTGGGTTCCATTAGTATAGGTCTTCCACACATCCTGCATTTCAATCACTCGATCACTTCCCGCTGCTTAATCAGATTACGTATAACTTATTATCCATTCGACATATTCCATGCATTTCCTTTAAAAAGTCCTGTATTTCATCATACCGTTTATCATTGTAACAAATTTGTTACCTGAATAGTACCGAAAGTTTTCTGCTTTTGGCACATATATATAAATATTATGGCACATGAATACGCTGCCAAGCTTACGAGACAGGAGACAGCCGTATTATGAAAAAAATTCATTTATCCTTCATCTGGATATGGACTGTAATTCTGGCGCTAGCCATGTTGTGGGGAGGACTACATTTGTACGCCGACAGGCAAACGCTGCCGAAGGGCGTAACAGTCGGAGGAGTCAATGTGGGAAATATGGATAAAACAGCCGCGCTCCGACTGCTGGATACAAAGCTGAATGATTTGAAGCAATGCCCCCTGATCCTGATGGACAGCGACAGTAGTGCGCAGGATATCAAGCTTACGCTCGGGGAAGCGGGTATCCACTATGAAGCGAAGGCATTCCGCGATGCCGTAAACGCGCTCGTCTCAGAGCATCTTTGGACTCGTGCGCAGACGCGGTTTTCCTTTGGAAAAGAATGGACCATCACACCTTCCCGGCAGGAGTCAGCCTTGCAGGCCAGGTTCGGAGCTAATTGGGAGGAACAGCGTTACGGCAAGCCTGTCAATGCCGTGCGCCAGATCGACGGGGACGATCAGATTCGCTATATTCCCGGCCGCTCTGCCAGGCGTCTGGAATGGTCCAAACTGGGCGTAGCGCTGGATAAGGCGCTGCCCAAGGACTTTACTGCTTCCGGGGAGCCGGTGCGGGTGGAGTTGCCGTTTCGTCAACTAGAGCCGGACATTACGGTGGACGGTCTGCGGAGCGAAGGGATTGAGCGCAAAATTGTCCAGTTTTCCACCAGCCTCAGCAGCAACTCGGAAGGACGTGTGTACAACGTCAATTCGGCGGCAAGCACCGTTGACGGTTTGATTCTCAAGTCGGGCGAGATATTCGATTATGGTCAGATCATTGCCAAGGCTGAACGCACACATGGCTTTCGTGAAGCTCCCGTGATCGTAAACGGGCAGCTGGAACCGGGCATTGGCGGCGGGATTTGTCAGGTATCCAGCACCGTCTATAATGCTGCGCTGCGAGTCGGTCTGAACATTGTTGAGCGCCGCAACCACTCCTTGCCGGTCAGCTACCTACCCAAAGGTCAGGATGCAACTTTTGCTACAGGATCTATCAATTTCCGCTTCAAAAACAATACAGGCAAGCATTTGCTCCTTCGTGCCGCTGTCCAAAACCGGACGCTTACCGTCAAATTTTTCGGCACATTCCCGTCCAATGTGTCCTATGAGCTGGAATCGCGTACGGTTCGTGTATTACCCATCCCAGAGAAAACAATCCGTAATGACTCACTCTCCCCCGGCTTCTATCAGGTGCTTCGGCAGGGCAAGGCAGGATACGTGGTGGAAACGTACCGAATGAAGATCGTAGATGGCAAGACCGTGGAACGCACCCGAATCAGCCGTGATACCTATCGTGCGCAGCAGCGTATTGTGGCTGTTCACAGCGGAAGCACATCGCCTGAGCCGCAAACACGCGAACAGCAGGAGCCTATTGTAGAAGATGGCATAAGTGAATAAAGCATGCATACAAGCATAACAAAAAATCCCCCTTCGACTACCGCCTGGATGGGTATCAGCGGAGTTAAGGGGGGATTTCAAGTGACGGGATGGTTTTACTCGCTGCGTTTGCCTGAAACAGAAATTTCTACAGGCGCACTTTCGCTTCCGTCTGCATCCACTGCTTTGACAACCAGCCTAACAGTGGCTTTTTGAGTAAGCACGCTAATGCTAAACGTACCATCGTCCTTGGCTACTGCACTACCGATTGGAAGATCGTTGGAATAGACGGTTACTGTGGAACCTGCTTTAGCTGTCCCCATAATCGTACCTTCGCCATCATGCACTTCGTTTACTTTAAGTATATCACTGGAAGCTACCGCATCAGTGTTTGTATCTGTCGTTGTACCAGTGCTTGTGTCTGTCGTTGTGGAGCTGTCCGTAGTCGTATCCGTGCTGTCTGTGCTGGTGCTGCTGTCTTGTGTTTCGCTTCCAGAAGTAGACGTGTTACCAGAACTCGAATCCGTAACGTTACTATACGTGGAATCTGTTACCGTGCCGCCAGGAGTCGATGTGAGATTATCAATCGCGCTCAGGTTGTAACCGGAAGCTGCGTCCAGAATAGCAATCGCTTCTGCACGTGTCAGCGACTTCATTGGCTGGAATTTACCATCAGGATAACCGTTGATGATTTTTTGCTCCGCAGCGGCAGCTACACTTATCTTCGCCCATGATCCGATTTTGTTGGAGTCAATGAACTTGGTGACGTCTGCTGCATTACCTGCTGTCAGTCCAATGGCTTTGCCCACAATAGCGGCAGCTTCCTGACGTGTTACTTTCCCATTCGGTTTGAGCTTGTTATCTGCATAGCCGCTTATGTAACCTGCATTCACGGCATTTGTCAGTTCATTGTATGCCCAGTGCGAAGCTGGTACATCTGTGAATGTTCTGCTTCCATTACCGTTTACCTGAACACTGTCCGCATACGTTACGTCCGTAACGGCCGGAGTATCCTGCGTGAACGTACCGAGGCTGCGGTTCAAGAGAACAATAAATTCTGCACGCGTGATGGCCGCATCCGTTTTCACCGCACCGTCTAATTTTCCTGTAGCCGACCAACGTTGTACCTGATCTCCTGCCCAATGACCGCCTGTATTCTGAGGAGCAGCTGCGGCTACACTGAATGCGCTAAGAATAAGACCTGTGCTCAATACACCAGTAATCGTGTTTCTGAACTTATTTCCCATACTCTGAATTCCTCCTTAGGATTGGCTTCACCATTCTTTTTTTAAACACTTTACCAGAAATCAAACCCAAAAAACCCCCAAATTAAAAAAAATCGTCCCATATAACCATAACCCGTCCTTATGTAGCATAAATGGGACTCAGGACTTAATACCTAGTTATTCACTGGGATATGTATATTTAGACAGGCTACGTTATACTGAAGTCACAAATTCCTAGTAAAAGAGGTTTTCCTATGGCTCTTATTCAATGTCAGTTTTATTCAGAAGTCCTTGGCTTGAGCACATCCATGCATGTTATTCTCCCTCAGGAAACCCGTTCGCAGATCGGACTGGAGGGTAAGCAAGGAACCGGACCACACCCAACACTGTATTTGCTGCACGGCCTGTCGGACGATGATTCGATCTGGTTACGCAGAACCTCCATTGAACGCTATGTTGCTTCACTGGGCATTGCTGTTGTAATGCCACAGGTACACCGGAGTTTTTATGCGGATATGGAGCAGGGAGGGGCATATGAAACCTTTATCAGTGAAGAACTGCCAGCTTTGGCACGCTCCTTCTTTCCCTTGTCCGCCAAGCGGGAAGACAATTTTATTGTCGGTCTTTCCATGGGCGGGTACGGCGCCTTCAAACTAGCACTCCAGCATCCAGAGCGCTTTGCGGCCGCTGCCAGTCTCTCGGGGGTAATGGATTTACACGCGGCACGCATCGACCCTATACATAAAGCGATGAGTTCGACGGAATGGAGTCACATTTTCGGTCCAGATGACATACGCGGAACAGATCACGACTTGCTGGAGCTGCTACAACGTCATGCTAGCTTGGGAACTTCACTCCCCCTGCTCTACCAATGCTGTGGTACGGAGGATTTTCTGTATGAGGGAAACCAGACCTTTCGACAAGCGTGCGATACTGCCGGGATTCCACTGACCTACGAAGAGGATCCAGGGACTCATGAATGGGGATACTGGGACGCGAAAATCCAGGATGTACTCGCTTGGTTGCCGCTCAAGAGGCGATAAATAAGTGTTAAAAATACCCGCAGCTTCCCTCGCCGTATCATGGCAAAGTGGCTAAGCTGCGGGTATTCACTATGAAGCTATATGCCAATCAAGATTCAGGGTCTTGCCACACATCAAGGAGCTGTCATCGTAGCCGTAGATGGAGAATCGGATTGTGACTTGGGTAGTACTTTGTACAAGCGCCATTCCCCGTTAAACTCGCGTTCGAGCTGAACCCAGGGTGCTCCTTTTTCATACAAATTCGGATACACCATGTTGATTTTACTCAGTGGCATGCCCGACTTGATCTGGGGTACAAGAATATAATCGACATGACTTTCCTGCGGATAGCTTAATGCCCTATTAAACGTATAATCACTTGTGATCAGGAAGCGCTTCGGGTACTGGCTATACACGATCATGGTGTAGGCTGAGGCCGAATCGGTCATAATGGTTGACTTTGGCAAATGCTCATCTAGCCAGACTGCAATTTTCCGGTCCGTTTCCTGTCTCACATAGTTCACATTCCCTGTTCGTGTGAGGAAGCTGTTCTCATCCGGCGCGATATCCGGGCGAGTCAGTGCATAGGAGAGCAATCCGGCCGTAAGCACCAGACTGACGGACACCAGACCAAAGGCCGCCCGCCGCGCTCTACCCTGGAGCTGACTCAGTTCATACGGCAGCCAGGCGACGGTTATCGGAAACACGTACATAAAATAGCGGAACCATCCATATGAGGATTGCTTCATCATGAGTAAAAATTGTAAACCCGGCACAGACAGGAACAATAGTAAAAGAATCAGCGTTCCCCACCGCAACAACCGACCGCTTAACAGCCGAATGAACAGAATAGCGAACAACGGCACGGAATACCAGAGGGTCTTGGAAGCGATAAATTTCAAGGCAACCAACGGATGATTAAAGATTTCCACGAATTTATCATCATTTAGCAGCTCTGCCGATTGCGCCGTGTTGGAATACTCTGAATTGAGGAAATAAAAGGCATTTCCCATAATGAGATAGTTAAAGAAAATCCACAGCAGACCGGAAAAGACAACAGGCAGCAGGAGCAGCAGCCAAGTCGCCTCGACCTTATGTAGCTTTTCCCGAAAAGGCAGCTCACGTCTGCCCATGTTCCGGTGAAGAAACAGAATGGCTACGACCACGCCGGCTGCCATCGCCACCCCGAGGGGAACTGCCTCATATCGAGTCCAGAACGCCATGGCAAGCGCTAAGCCGGATACGATCAGACTCGCTGTCATGCGGTCCTTGAGCCACAGCGCAAATTCAATCACCGTCATCATAATAAAATATATGTATAGCGAATCGCTCAGCCCGTTGGCACCGAACAATAAAATAAACGGATTCAGCGCATAGAGCAGCGCCAGCATCAAGCTCATTCCCAAGCTAAGCCCTGTTCTGACACCCGCCCGATACAGCAGCACAGCTGTCAAAGCGGCAAAGGTAGTACTCAGGATGACAGCCGCCAATCCGTAGGATGCTAATGCCGGAAATAACGGATACAGCAATAATATCACCATTTCCAAAAGACTGGGCAACGGATTCCAGATGAATCCGATGGCACCCAAATGCGGATCACGGCTATACAGCACATAAAATGCATTGGCTACGCGACTGAGCGCATCCGTATGCATGTATCCCAGAACATAACTGAAATAAATGCCTGCGGACAGCTCCAGCGCAATTATAAACACAAACAGACCTATAACCATCCATCTGTTTGCAGACCATTTGCGAAAGGACATTCCCCTCGTTCCCCCTCAAACTTGTTGCGGTGTTTTTTTCTCAAAATCATGAAGTCTTTTTCTGACGCTGTTGTGGAACGGAGAATATCCAATAGCGATTCCAGATATAATTATGAACGGGCACGATGATGGTGGTCAGTACCTCACCGATCAGATACGACCAGCCGATCCAATGAATGGTTGCGTACATCAGACCTGCATTCAAGAGCAGGCCACAGGAGCAGACCAACAAATATTTAAGAAACTGGGTGCGGCTCCCCTCCCCGGTAGGCTCGAATGTCCAGTTCCGGTTCAGCACATATGATACAAGCAGCGTGACTACGAATCCGATCGTAGTAGCCGTTACCGCAGGCACCCTGAACAGCTCCACCAGCAGTACAAGTACACCGACATGGATACCTGTACCCAGCAGCCCCACAATGCCATATTTAATGATTGGATACTTTAGATATGAACGTCTGATCATGTTGATTAAACTCCCTATCCACCCACAATCGGTCAGCGCTCGCTCGTTTGTCTGCAATCAGATAACGAGGTCTGGCTTTGACTTCGTGATATATGGCGGCGATATATTCTCCTACCACTCCGATGGACAGCATCAATACACTGCCGATAATCAAGAGCAGTAAAATAACAGTTGTAAAACCGGTCACAGCGGTACCCGTTAATTTGTGCGCCAAGGTTTGAATTCCCAATATAACTGAAATCAGCATAAAAATGAGTCCCATCAAGCTTACTACCCGCAACGGCACGGTTGAAAACGAAACTATGGCTTCCGCTGCCAGCCGAACCAGTCCCAACGGACTCCAGCGACTGGGGCCCTCTTCCCGAGGAGCCACCCGGAACGAAATCTGGGTTTTGCGGAAACCAAGCCAGGCCGTCATCCCGCGAAAAAACGGAATCCGTTCAGGCATCGCCATCCAGGCGTCCACCACCCGGCGATCCAGCAGCTTATAATCCGAAGCATCTTTGAGGTTAAAGCCTGTCAAACGATTCAAGGTCGCGTAGAACAATGAAGCCCCAAGCTTTTTGCCCATCGACTCTTCTCCCCGGAATTCCTTCACACATTCGACCAGATCATAGCCCTCTTCCTGCCATAAATGTACCATTTCCCCAATCATCTCAGGAGGATGCTGCAAATCTCCGTCCATAACGATGATGGCATCGCCTGAGGCGTTTTCCAAACCTGCGCACAACGCCAGCTCCTTGCCGAAGTTCCGGCTAAGTCGAAGTGCAAGCAGAGAAGGCATACGGCGGGACAATTCGGATAGCTTAAGCCACGTATCGTCTCTGGAACCGTCATCTATGACAATCAGTTCATAGCGTGAAGTGACCACAGACAGCACCCCATCAATCACCTTGAGTGAACGCTCCAGATGTGAGCTTTCATTATACATGGGAATGACAACAGATAAAAAAGGTGTTTTTGTCTCCATTCTTGCCCCTTCTTTCTTCATATTCAGGAGGACTGCGCCGGGGCTTCATCCAGGTCATGCATATCGGTCAGACCATGCGTCGTCTTCTCCCAATAGAACGGCTTGGTAATGAGCTGCCAGGCCGCCTTCACCGCAGCAATACTCATAAGTACCCAATACAGCGGAGAGAGAAGCCCGTATTTGACCATGGAATATGAAAATGTACGTTCACCGCGCTCTTCCAGTTCACCGATGACCCAATACATTCCGGCCACGTTACTGAATACGAACAAAAAGTTACCGATATAAAATTCCGCGCTGGCCAGGTAATACACATATCCAGGGAACAGCTTGGGAATAAAGGCCATTTCCCAACCAAACCATAAAATCAGCAATCCCCAAAAAATCGGATTCAGCAAAGGCAGCATCGGTGTCGCCAAAATCATGACCTGAAAGCCGAAAAAGCCTTTCCAGCCCACCTCACGTACCAGCTTGACCGGATTGCGCATATGAACCAGCCATGTCTGCATGTATCCCTTGATCCAGCGTGACCGCTGACGAATCCAGTTCCCTACGCGACTGTTCGCTTCCTCCCATGTACGGGAATCGACAATGGCGGTTTTGTAACCGCCTTTATACAGACGTATACCCAGATCGGCATCCTCGGTTACATTGTAGGGGTCCCACGCATTGATATCTTTGAGCACGGATATCCGAAAATGATTGGATGTTCCGCCCAAAGGAATAGGCGTATCCAACTGCATAATACCCGGCAGCAGCAGTTCGAACCACATGCTGTATTCCTGCGTGAACCAGCGGGTCAGCAAATTTTGCGTACTGTTAAAATAGTTGAGCTTCGCTTGAATACACGCATAATGCTCAGGGAGCGAGTTGAACGCCGCAATGACCTTTTTAAGCTGGTCGGAGTCTGGACGATCCTCGGCATCATAAATAACTACAAATTCGCCGCGCGCCCGAATAAGTCCGTAGTTGCACGCCTTCGGCTTGGTTTTTGGCAAGCCGTCAGGGACGACCAGTGTCGTGTAATAGGCGGGCAGCTTCATTTCACGAAGCAACTCAATCGTCTCCACATCGTCCTCTTCAATCAACAGCCGCACATCCAGCTTGGATTTTGGATAATCAAGCTGCTCCAAATTCCGCAACAGCATCGGAAGCACGCCCGCCTCCTTGTACATCGGTACGAGAATCGTATAGATCGGCAGCTTTTTCTCATCCATGGCGTCGACCTCTTCCTTCGTGAAGCGAAGCTGCGCCCCACGCCGAGAACCGAGGTAAATAATACCGAATTTGAAGAGCGTCATAGCAAAATAAAACAACTGAATCAGCATATTGATAATCAGCACCGTATTCCAGCTGTTCCAGAAAAGACCAAGCACTGTAATTACGCCCATTGCCGCGAACACCCAGAGCTGTCCCTTCGTAAAGGTCGTACGCGCCGAATTATGCGGCTCTTTTTCCAACAATCCGGTCGTGCTCTCCTGCATCATTTCCTCACCGTAGATCTTACCCCAGAGCTGCTCCATCTCTTCCTTGGTCGCCAGCACCTGCTCCACCGGCATGCCGAGAATGTCCTCCAGCTTCAAGCGTCGCTCTTCCGGCAACGGATCACTGACCGCCACAATATAGCGGTTCATATATTCATGAATGACGACCACGCCGTAAGCCATGGCCACCTGCTCGGGTAACTTATAGGCTGCATTCAGTGCCAGTTCTTCACCAATACGACCGATCCGGTTCTGTGTAGCAATCGCGCGGTACAAATCCGCAGGCTCCAGCATTTGCAATGAAAGCAAAATATCGCCGAGCAGCCCACCGCTCTTCGCCTGGAACTCCAGTGCGCGCTCTAGCTGCTCAGGTGAAATATAGCCGGAACGTACCAGCATGTCGCCCAGTCGCTCTTTGGATTCATCGCCGTCCACCTGCCCCTGCAACTGCTCCGCGGTAATGAAGCCCATTTCTACCAAAATGTCGCCTAGCCTGCCACCGTAACGTTTTTGGTTTCGGATGGCGTCGGTAAGCTGGTCGCGGGTAATGATGCCGTTGTCCACCAATTGATCTCCAAGGCGGGCCTTGCCGTTCCGTCCGTTCTGTATTCCCGTGGCGGCCTCTCCGCCTGCGGAACCAGGAGCGCTGGAGACTACTCCCAAGGCGGCTCCAGCCGCAGCCTGTTCCTGTTGGCCGCTAAGATATTGGACCTGCGCCTCCTGCGCTTGTCCAGCCTGCACACTTTCATCCAGCAATTGCTCCACCGCTGCTGCCATATCCGCTGCGCTCTGTAATGCCTGGATACGCAGTTCTGTATCCTGAAGCCGCCGCTCCAGTTCCTCAATATGAAAATCCAGCTTATACAGCACTGGGGCCTGCTCCGTCCGCTGGGCCTCCAACTGCTGCTCCAGCCGAGCGATCTGCTGACGCTCTTCTTTTATTCTTCTCTTGGTTTGGGGAATTGAAACTCCCCCAATCCTCCACTTCAGCCTGTCACCCATGGATTCCCGCCCCTTCAATCCAACGCCGCTCTTCTGCGAGCGCATCCACAAGCAGCTGCTTCAACTCCGTATCCCGTTGCTTCTTCCGTTCCAGCGCCGCGTGGAAAAGCTCCCGTTCCTCGCGCAGCAACTTCTCCGCCTGTATCCGCTCCTTGTGCAACAAAGACACCAGCTGATCGGCGTCAGAAGCGAGATAACCGATCCATGCGCTCTTTAACTGCCGCGCCGTTCTTTTGCTTCTCATAATACCTCCCTGAACCGTCCGGACTCTGCCTCTTGATCTGTCCCTTCATCTATGGTCTTACGTCTTCCTGAAAACAGGACATTCTCTTATTCTCATTTAAACCCTTCGTTTACACATTAATGCAAGTCTTCTGGTCAAGAGGGACCTGTAAAAACCTTACATTTATTCATTCGATACCAGTTCTGTTCTGATGAATTGGTAATGCAATTAAAAACTTAGTGCTATTCTACCATACTCGTAGTAGGAGTAGGTATACAATAATGTGAATTCTAGAAACTTTCACACTAATGCATACATAGGTATATAGAACTATTTTATAATTCTAGTGGTTGCACCTGCCCAGGAAATCTTACGCAATCTATCATTGTTCAGATCACCATTAAAGCAAATCCCCTCCGAATACTTTAAAAAGCACAAAAAGCACCGCGAACGGTGCCCTTGCTATTTTGATATCCTGCTTATGTGCTAAACTATTAAATTCTACACAGCGTCCCGCTGCTGTGCAAGAATTCTTTTAGCCTCATTAGTTACTCCGTTTGTGCCCTTCAAACCATGTAGACGTGCTGCTCAGAAGCTGTTCACTGCGTCCGATGGCTGCCTGTACCTGTCCGGTTGCAGTTCCGCCGTATACATTCCGGGCGTTAACCACCGCTTCCGGTTGAAGCACCTCATAGATACGGTTGTCGAACAAGTCGGAAAACTGCTGGAATTCCTCCAGTGTCAGATCAAGCAAATACTTGCCATGCTGGATGCAATACAGCACGGTTTTGCCGATAACCTCATGCGCCTGACGGAACGGAAGTCCCTTGCCGACGAGGAAATCCGCAATATCTGTCGCATTCGAGAAGTCCTGATTGACCGCTTGACGCATGCGATCCTTGTTCACCTTCATCGTTGCGATCATCGGCGCGAACAACTGCAAAGCCCCTTCCAGCGTAGCGACAGTATCGAACATGCCTTCCTTGTCCTCCTGCATATCCTTGTTGTACGCCAGCGGCAAGGATTTCAGTACGGTCAGCAGTCCAACGAGATTGCCATAGACGCGTCCGGTTTTACCGCGTACCAGCTCAGGTACATCCGGGTTTTTCTTCTGCGGCATAATGCTGCTGCCTGTGCAAAAAGCATCATCCAGCTCCACGAAGCCAAACTCCGTGCTGCTCCACAGCACCAGCTCTTCGCTTAGACGCGACAAATGCGTCATGATCAGCGAAGCACCAGCCAAAAACTCTACGATAAAGTCCCGGTCGCTAACGGCGTCCAGACTATTTTCATACACGCCATCAAAACCCAACTGCTCGGCTACAAAATGACGGTCTATCGGAAAAGTGGTTCCGGCCAAAGCGCCAGCGCCGAGCGGCAATACATTAATGCGCTTGTAGCTGTCTTTGAGTCGGTCAATATCGCGCTCCAGCATAGACACATAAGCCAGCAAATGATGCGCGAACAAAATAGGCTGCGCCCGCTGCAAGTGCGTATATCCGGGTACAATCGTATCCAGATTATCCTTCGCCTGTCCGATTAGTGCAGCTTGCACATCATGCAGCATACCAACCAGCGCCACCACACGTCCTCGCAAATACAAGTGCATATCCGTTGCCACCTGATCATTACGGCTGCGTCCGGTGTGCAGCTTCCCACCAACCGGACCAATCGCTTCGATCAGATTTTTTTCGATATTCATATGAATATCCTCGTCCGAAACCGAAAATTCAATCTCCCCACGGCGGATACGCTCCAATACCGTGTGTAGCCCTTCCCTGATCGTATCCGCATCGGCCTGCGGAATAATCCCGCATTTGCCCAGCATGGCTACATGAGCCAAGCTGCCCTGAATATCTTCTTCCGCCAACACCTGATCAAACTCGATGGAAGCCGTGTATTCCTCTACCAGCTTGTTGGTCTGCTTCGTAAAACGTCCGCCCCATAGCTTACTCATTTTTGCAAGATCCCCTCTCTGCAATACAAGCCGCCCTCGTCGCTTGGACAAGGACGGCCCACATCCCGTACATTTTTAGGTTAACTCATTTATTTGTTGTTTTTGGCTACTCCCGCATTGACCTTCAAGCGCAGGGCATTCAAGCGGATAAAGCCAGTTGCATCCCCTTGGTCGTAGGCTTGTGTCGGATCGGCTTCCATCGTCGCAATATCCGGGTTGTACAAGCTGACCGGACTTTTGACACCTGCGCCAATAATATTGCCTTTGTACAGCTTCACGCGCACGGTACCACTGACATTCTTTTGGCTCTCATGAACCAGTACCTGCAAAGCCACACGCTCCGGCGCGAACCAGAAACCGTTGTAGACCAGCGTAGCATATCGGGTAATCAGACTGTCGCGCAGATTCATAACCTCGCGATCCATCGTGATGGACTCCATTTTGCGATGAGCTGTGAACAGGATCGTACCGCCCGGCGTCTCATACACTCCACGGCTCTTCATGCCGACAAAACGGTTTTCCACCATGTCCACACGTCCAATGCCATGCTTGCCACCCAGCTCATTCAGCTTTTCCATAACCTGCAACGGGTTTAGCTGCTCTCCGTTCAAAGCGACACAGTTTCCTGCTTCAAACTCCAGCTCCAAATATTCCGCTTCATCAGGAGCATCCTCAGGTGCATTGCTGAGCAAGAACATTTCTTTATTTTCAGGAGCGCTCGGATCAAACCAAGGGTCCTCCAGCACGCCGCTTTCATAACTAATATGCAGCAGATTACGGTCCATGGAGTATGGCTTGGCCGCAGAAGCGGTTACCGGAATATCGTGTTTCTCCGCATAGGCAATCATTTCTGCCCGGCCCGGGAACTGATTGCGGAACTCTTCCAGCCGCCAAGGTGCGATCACCTTGATATCGGGCGTCAACGCCGCCGCGTTCAGCTCGAAGCGCACCTGATCGTTGCCTTTGCCTGTCGCGCCGTGAGCGATAGCTGTTGCGCCCTCTGCAATCGCAATATCCACCATCCGTTTAGCGATCAATGGACGTGCAATACTCGTTCCTAGCAAATATTGTCCTTCATACAAAGCACCCGCCTGAAACATCGGATAAATAAAATCCTTGGCGAATTCATCACGCAGATCATCAATATACACTTTGGAGGCTCCAGTTGCGAGCGCTTTTTCCTCCAAACCGTCCAGTTCTTCCTTCTGTCCGATATCTGCGGTAAACGCTATGATTTCAGCGTCGTAGGTTTCTTTAAGCCATTTCAAAATGACCGACGTATCCAGACCGCCGGAATATGCGAGTACGATTTTTTCTTTTGCCATGATTGAAAGTCCTCCCCGAATGCTTCTAGCCACTATCTTTCACCATAAAACATAACTTCTTTATCCCATTAAAGCAACCATCAATGCTTTTTGTGCATGCAGACGGTTCTCAGCCTCATCAAAGATCACTGAATTCGGTCCGTCGATTACACCTGCGCTCACTTCTTCGCCACGATGCGCAGGTAGACAGTGCAGGAACAGATAATCTGGCTTCGCCAGCTTAACCAGCTCCTCATTCACCTGAAAGTCGGCAAAAGCAAGCTCCCGTTCCTTCTGCTCTTCCTCAAAGCCCATGCTCGCCCATACATCCGTGTAAATTGCATCTGCATCCTTTACTGCTTCTTGCGGACTTTGGGTAATTACAATCTCACTGCCGGTTTGCTTGGCAATCTCACGAGAAGCTGCCACAACACTTGGATCAGGCTCATATCCAGCAGGACTTGCAAGCGATACATGCACACCAAGTTTCGCTCCACCAATCAACAGGGAATGCGCCATATTGTTGCCGTCCCCGATGTAGGCCAATTTAAGCCCTTTAAGCTTGCCCTTTTGCTCATACAAGGTCTGATAATCAGCCAACACCTGACACGGATGCGCCAAATCGCTCAAGCCGTTGATCACAGGAACAGATGCATAACGCGCCAACTCTACAACATTATCGTGCCCGAAGGTACGGATCATAATGCCATCCAGATAGCGAGACATCACCTGTGCCATATCGCTAATAGGCTCACCACGTCCTAATTGAATATCGTTTTTACTGAGAAAAAGGGCATGCCCACCCAATTGAAACATGCCGACTTCAAAAGATACCCGCGTACGTGTCGAGGACTTTTCAAAAATCAGTCCGATCGTTTTCCCCTTCAGCGGCTGATAGGTTTCTCCATTTTTGTGCTTGCGCTTGATTTCGATGGCGAGATCAATTAAATATTGAATTTCTTCGGTTGAGTAGTCGTCCAACTCAAGGAAGTCCCGCCCCTTCAAGTTAACTTGCTGCAATGCCCCGCCCTGGCTCATGCTATCGTCTCCTTTTACACTCTAATCTAGGCAGTTTAACCGCCTAAGCAATATGCTCCTGAATCACTTCGGTAACAAGTGCTACAGCCTGATCTATCTCGTCCTTCGTTACATACAGGTTAGGCAACAGACGAACCACGTTCGGCCCTGCGGTAATGAACAGAATACCCTTTTTTTGTCCTGCCAAAACAAGCTCCGCCACAGGCTCAGCACACTCGATGCCGACCATCAGACCTTTTCCACGGATATCCTTCACAAAAGGAATCTCTCCAAGCGACTTTTGCAGACTTTGGAACAAATACTCGCCCAGCTCAGCCGCACGCTCTGGAAGTTTTTCGTCAATCATCGTTTCAATGGTCGCCTGAACCGCTGCCATAGCAAGCGGAGTACCGCCAAAGGTAGAGCCGTGACTGCCTGCCGTGAACGCTTCGCGCAAATATCCTTTGCCCAGCATCGCACCAACGGAAAAACCACTGCCCAACCCCTTCGCCAACGTAAAGATATCCGGCTCTATGCCGTAGTGCTCAAAGGAAAACAGCTTGCCTGTACGGCCCATGCCCGTCTGTACCTCATCAATGATCAAAAGCAAACCATGCTCATCGCACAGCTTTGTAATCACGTCTACAAAAGCAGGTTCGACCGGATACATTCCGCCTTCTGCCTGCACCATTTCCAGCATGATTGCAGCCGTATTCTCGCTGATTGCCGCTTCGAGCGCAGCCTGATCGTGGAGAGGAACGCTTTTGAACCCGGCTGGAAGCGGCAAAAAGCCTTCTTTTACTTTATCCTGACCCGTAGCGGTCAAGGTTGCCAGCGTCCGTCCGTGGAAGGATTGCGTGAACGTAATGATCTCATAGCGCCCGGTCTGCTTCACCTTCTGGTGATAACGACGCGCCAGCTTGATCGCAGCCTCATTCGCTTCTGCGCCGCTGTTGCAGAAGAACACGGCATCTGCACTGCTATTGGCAGTCAGCAAAGCGGCGGCCCGTTCCTGCCCAGGAATATGAAACAGATTGGATACATGCCATAGCTCATCAATCTGCTTTTTCAAGCGTTCAGCTACAGCCTGTGGCGCATGTCCAAGATTGGTAACCGCAATACCTGACATGAAATCCAGATAACGCTTGCCCTGATCATCCCACAGCCAGCTTCCTTGTCCTTTGACCAGTGTGAGCGGGTATCTTGCGTAGGTTGGAAAAAGAGAGCTGTCTGTCTGCACAGCTGCGGATGCCTTTTCGGTTTGTACTCCGGTAACGGCTCCGTTCGTATCTGGCGTTTCAACGCTCACCAGCGTGTTCGGTTCCTTACTCATTATGTTCACGCTCCTTTTTCGTTTGGTTATATAGTTTTCGTTATATGTTTGCAATTACTGCATGCGCACGATGCGCGTTCCAAGGACTTCCCCACCCAGTACACGGCTTAATACCTGTGGTTCGCTGCCGTTCACAATGACAACTTCCTTCACCTTGCCGTGGATGCAGGCAATAGCCGCTCTCACCTTAGGGATCATGCCGCCGTATATTTCACCTGTGCTGATCATATCCTCAATCTCCTGTACGGTGATCGAGTCCAGCACCTTCTTTTCTCCACCGATCTTCTTCAATATGCCCGGTACATCCGTAACGACGATCATCCGGCTAACACCCATATGGGATGCCACCGCACCCGCCGCTGTATCTGCGTTAATATTGTAGCGCTGACCGGATCTATCAATCCCGATAGGCGCAATAACGGGCATATAGTTCATATCCAGCACACCTGTAATAATCGAAGCTTGAACAGACGTTACTTCTCCGACCCAGCCGACCTCTGCGGCATTCGACACAGGCTTTGCTTCGATTAAAAAGCCATCACTGCCCGATAAACCCAGTGCTCGACCCCCATGCATTCCGATCCTGCGTACAATCTGCTTGTTAATGCTGCCCGCCAGCACCATTTCCACGACATCCAGCACAGGCTCGGTCGTTTTGCGCAACCCGTTGATAAATGTCGTTTCGATGCCCAGCTTCGCCAAATTGTCGGAGATCGCAGGGCCGCCACCATGTACAATAACAGGTTGCAGGCCTTCCGACTGCAAGCGGGCCAGATCGTCAAAGAAGGAATCAGGCAACGCAGCCAGCGTACTTCCTCCGCATTTCATCACAAAATTACGACGTACCAATCCCGTATGATTGGCTTGATCCGCGTTTTCCACTGCCGATTGCATATAATCTCTCCTTTTTCTCCACTGCACAGTCCGTGCCATTTTACAATAATGCCAGCATTCCATCCGTGCTTATTCCGTTATCTATGTCCGATATGCAGCGTTAATCCGCACGTAATCGTAGGTTAAGTCACAGCCCCAAGCTGTGGCGGTTCCGTTCCCGTGATGCAAATCCACAATAATCCGCACCGTATCTCCCCGAAGGTAGGAGAGCGCCTCATTTTCATCAAAAGCGACTGGGCTGGACGCGCTCAGCACAACAATATCACCCAAGCGGATGTCTACCGTATCCGGGTTGACCGGCTCTCCGGCCCGTCCGACAGCTGCAATAATCCGGCCCCAGTTCGCATCAGCACCAAAAACAGCCGACTTCACCAGACTGGACCCGATCACCGTCTTCGCGATCGCTTGAGCAGATGCATCGCTGACCGCGCCGCTCACGCACACCTCTACCAGCTTCGTAGCGCCTTCCCCATCGCGGGCAATTGCCTTCGCCAGCTCACGACAGATATAGGTGAACGCTTCGGTAAAAGCAGCCCAATCGGGATGTCCTTCGTGCAGCTCACGGTTACCTGCCAGCCCGCTTGCCATCGCGATCAGCATATCGTTCGTGCTCGTATCGCCATCTACTGTAATCATATTAAAGCTGGTATCCGTTGCCTGCTTCAATAGCTGATGAAGTGCAGTCTGCCCAATCGCAGCATCACAGGTCATAAAAGCCAGCATCGTCGCCATGTTCGGATGAATCATGCCCGAGCCCTTCGCCGCCCCGGCGATGTGTACGGTCACGCCATCCACTTCAACCGCCACGCATGCTTCCTTCTTAACCAAGTCCGTCGTCAGAATGGCTTGGGTAAATTGCTCCGCTCCATCGCTTTCCCCGTTCACACGGCCAGGTAATGCAGATATGCCGCCAAGCACACGGTCCATTTTCAAATGCTCACCAATCATGCCCGTCGATGCAACGGCTACATTACTCTCCGCAACACCCAGCTCACGAGCAGCAGCCGAGCGCATAGCGTAAGCATCCTGCTCTCCTTGCTGTCCGGTGCAGGCATTGGCGTTCCCACTGTTCACCACGACCGCTTGCAGCCGACCATCCACGAGGCTCTCGCGAGTCACTTTGAGCGGTGCAGCCTGAAATACATTGGTGGTGTATACCGCAGCAGCCGTCGCCTCTACCTCGCAGCGAATCGCGCCGATATCGTTGCGGTCCGCATTTTTAAGCCCGCAGTGCAACCCTCCGGCTGTAAAGCCGCGCGGGGTTACGATATTGCCCCCGTTTACTACTGTAAACCCTACTTTGCCCATAATTGTGTGCCCTCGTCTGCAACGCTTTCTATAAGTAACGGTTCTATTTGCGAATCCATTCCCGTCTGCTTATGTTTCCCGTTCCATGTTGCGACTGCTTGCTGCTTTACGGATATACCGGTATGAAGCCCAGTCCGAGGTTCTCCTCCCATCCCATCATCAAGTTTAAGTTCTGAATCGCCTGTCCGGCAGCACCCTTCACGACGTTATCAATGACCGAAATAATCGTAAGACGCCCGGTCCGTGCATCTGCTGCAAAACCGATATCGCAGTAATTGGAGCCAAATACTTCCTTCGTCGCTGGCCATACACCTTCTCCGCGCACACGGACAAAAGGATGGTCTTTATAATAATCCCGGTATAGCCCGATGAGATCCTGGTCTGAGTATGCACCCTTCAACGTGACATAAATCGTACTCATAATTCCTCGGGTCATCGGAACCAGTTGTGTCGTAAACGTAATCGTAACGTCCTCACCCGCAATATCGCCCAAAACCTGTTCGATTTCAGGGATATGCTGGTGCTTGTTAATCTTGTAGGCTTTAAAATTCTCATTCATCTCCGCATAATGCGAAACGAGACTTGCTCCCCGGCCGGAGCCGGATACTCCGGATTTGGCATCTACAATTAGCGTCCGATGGTCGATCCAATCTGCCTTCAACGCAGGGATAATTCCCAGCAATGTTGCCGTTGGATAGCAGCCCGGATTAGAAATAAAAGAGACGCCAGCAAGCCTTTCTGCATATACCTCGCTAAGTCCGTATACGGCTTGCTTGAGATATTCAGGTGAAGCCGCAGGCTTTTTATACCATGCTTCGTACGTTTCCCCGCTTCGCAGTCTGAAATCCCCGGAGAGGTCAATGACCTTCAATCCGGCGTCGAGAAGCTGCGGCACCAGCTTGGTGCTGACACCAGAAGGTGTAGCTGTGAAAACCAGATCAGCCTTGGCAGCCATCTCTTGAACATCGACACCGTCCAAATCCTGAACCACAATGTCCGTCAGATGTGGAAACCCGTCACTGATCGGGACACCCGCGCTGGACGAAGAAATAACAGATACGATCTCTACCTGCGGATGATGAACTAAAAAACGAATGAGCTCCACCCCGCCATACCCGGTGGAACCGACAATTGCCACTTTTAGCTTGCTGCTCACAGACCTTCCTCCATTCCGTTCCTATGAAATATGTATTATTATACGATCTTATTCATATAAATACAACATGCTCATGTAAGTTTATCACCCAAATTTGAAATGATTGTCTATGTATTGGTATTCATTTAGATATCTCATTTGCTGCACTTGATGTCGAGGCTCCTATCAGAACCTGTATACATACAAAAAAGGAAAACCACGTTTTGCAAAAACGGATTTCCCCCTATTTAGTAGCTATAATCAACCTTTCGGCAAGCCACTTTGTTTCAGCCTTCCTTCTTAAAACCCTCACCCAATACCTCACGCGTGTTACTAATAATCACAAAAGCATCCGGATCTACCAAGCGAACAAGCGTTTTGAGACGGGTCACCTCATTTTGGCCTACCACAACCATTAGTACAGGACGTTCTTCGTTCGTATAACCGCCCCGTCCTGCCAGCTCCGTCAATCCGCGATCCAGGTCCTGTAAAATAGCCTGTGTGATCTTCTCCTTCTGATTGGATATGATATAGGCCACTTTGGAGTAGCTTAACCCCATTTCCACAGTATCAATGACCTTGCCAGTTACAAACAAACCAATTAGTGCATACAGCGCCCGCTCCGGCGATAGAGCAAAGCCAGCCAGTGTGATGACTGTACCGTCCATAAGCATGACGCAGAGTGATAGGCTGAGGCCGGTATATTTTTGAATGATCTGCGCCAAAATAGCCAGCCCACCCGTCGAGCCTCTGCCCCGGAATACAGTGCCCAATCCCAACCCTACTCCGATTCCACCATACAGCGAAGCCAGCAACGGATTCGTTGTCGGAACTGCCCAATCCTTAGTTAGATAAACGAATAAAGGTAACATGATACTTCCCAGCAGGGAACGCAAACCGTATTTCTTTCCTAACAGCAGCACCCCAGCTATAAATAACGGAATATTCATTCCCCACTGCGTATAAGCTGGTTCCAGACCAAACAGATCCTGGCCCAAAATAGATAAACCCGACACACCCCCGGATGCAATTCGGTTAGGAAGCAGGAACATATTGAAGGTCAGCGCCGTAATGAAGGAGCCGAGCACAATGAGCAGAACATCCATCACATTGCGAGCGGGGCCGCTGGCGGCAATCAGAGGCCTACGGCGTCTTCGCCGAGCAGCGGGGAGATTCATTTGGGACATCTTTCGTATTCTCCTTTAATTTAAAAATACCGTGTACACAAAAATTCATACAGGCTATTATTCTGCGTCCAGCTTGATCTGACTGCGTAGGTAACCGTCGATGAACGGGTCCAGATCGCCATCCATGACAGCCCCTACATTGCCTGTTTCCACACTGGTACGATGATCCTTCACCATACTGTATGGGTGGAACACGTAAGAACGAATTTGGCTGCCCCATGCAATATCGGACTGTTCCCCACGGATTTCGTCCAATTGTTGACGCTGCTCTTCAATTTTGCGCTCATAGAGCTTGGAACGAAGCATCGTCATAGCCTGCTCACGGTTCTTGATCTGGGAGCGCTCATTCTGACAAGTTACCACAATGCCGGAAGGAAGATGCGTAATCCGAACTGCTGAATCGGTCGTGTTAATATGCTGACCGCCTGCGCCGCTGGCGCGGTACGTATCAATTTTAAGATCCTCTGTCCGGATTTCAACGTCCACATCATCCGCAATTTCCGGCACGACATCACAGGATACGAACGACGTATGCCGACGACCCGAGGAATCAAATGGAGAAATGCGAACAAGCCGATGCACGCCTTTTTCTGCTTTGAGGTAGCCGTAAGCATTATAGCCCTTGATTAACAGTGTTACACTTTTGATCCCTGCTTCATCACCCGCCAGGTAATCCAGCGTTTCTACCTTAAAGCCGCGTTTTTCTGCCCAGCGTGTATACATCCGTAGCAGCATTTGACCCCAGTCCTGCGACTCGGTTCCGCCTGCCCCCGGATGCAGCTCCAAAATGGCATTAAGCTTGTCATATGGCTGATTTAAAAGCAATTGCAGTTCGAACTCCTCAAGCTTGCTCAGCAAGGATCTGATACTGTTCTCAATTTCTCCAGCCAGTGTTTCGTCGCCTTCCTCATCGGCCAGCTCAGCCATCATCCCCGCATCCTCATACTCCTGACGGAGCTGTTCATAGCTGTCTACCGAAGACTTAACCGCGTTCATTTCCGCGATCACAGCTTGGGCTTTATCGTTATCATCCCAAAAATTAGGCGCAGCCATCTTTTCCTCAAAGTTTGCGATCATTTCCTGTTTGAGATCTAAGTCAAAGAGACCCCCTAAGGTTTGTTAGTTTCTTGCCTATTTCTCTTAAATCATGTTTAACATTTGGATCAATCATTATGTCATTCTCCTTTTGGCGATGGGTTAAGGGTTTAAAAGTGTTATGAGTACGGCTGGGTGAGGAGACGCTACGCGAAGGATTTGATCTTACGAACGCTGGCGCTTCTCCAGATTCAAATTCTTCGCTTCGCTGCTGACCGCCGTAAAGTCAAACGACTTTTAAATAACCGGCTCTGGTATGTGAGCCGGGTCAAGAGCTGAAGTTCAGCTTGCTCCCCTGTATGGCACAAAATGGCCGACGGTCAGTTGGATAAACTGCCGCCTGCCATTATATGCATTACAGGAAATGAATGCTTCCCTAAATCCGTCCTTCAATCCGTTATTTTCTGCGCGGACGCGAAGGAGTAGATTTCTTTTTAGGAGCAGCAGGTTCGCCACTCGTCGAGATTTTGTCTTCGTCGATGACAGCCTGACGCTCTTGGTTGGATTCAATTTGCGCCTTCATGATGTAAGTCGCTACTTCCTCCTGGATGCTGGCGATCATGGCATGGAACATTTCAAAACCTTCAAACTGGTATTCACGCAATGGATCGGTACCACCATAAGCACGCAAGTGAATACCTTGACGCAGCTGATCCATAGCATCAATATGATCCATCCATTTGCTATCCACTGCACGCAGTACGATAACTTTCTCGAACTCACGTACCATGTCTTCGCCAATCGTCTCTTCACGTCTGTGGTATCTTTCGGTGACTTTCTCGAAGATCAGTTCAACGATCTCTTCTTTTTCTTTACCCCACAGGTCATCACGACTAATTGCATTTTCATCTAGCAGATTGTTATTCACATATTCCGCTACTTCTTCAAGCTCCCAGTTTTCAGGGATGTCATCACTGCAATGAGCTTCCACCACACGCTCAATGACAGGCTTGATCATGTCGAACACAACTTCTTTAATGTTCTCCGATTCCAGCACTTCACGACGCTGCTTGTAAATAATAGTACGCTGCTGGTTCATCACGTCATCATACTGGAGAACGACTTTGCGCTGATCAAAGTTGTTGCCCTCAACGCGTTTTTGCGCCGATTCGATAGCACGTGTAATCATCCGACTCTCGATTGGTTGGTCTTCCTCGAAGCCCAAGCGCTCCATCATATTGAGTACGTTGTCCGCACCAAAACGCTTCATCAACTCATCACCCAGCGATAAGTAAAACTGTGTAGACCCCGGATCACCTTGGCGTCCTGCACGGCCACGAAGCTGATTATCAATACGGCGAGATTCGTGACGCTCTGTACCGATGATGTGTAAACCACCAATACCCGATACGCCATCGCCCAACACGATGTCTGTACCCCGCCCTGCCATGTTCGTGGCAATGGTTACTGAACCCGCTTCACCTGCTCGGGAAATGATTTCAGCTTCCTCGGCATGATACTTGGCGTTAAGCACTTTATGCCGGACGCCTTTGCGTTTCAGCATTTCGGACAGAAGCTCCGAATTTTCAATAGAAATCGTACCTACCAATATCGGCTGGTTGTTTTTGTGGCGCTCCACAATCTCATCCACTACCGCATGGAATTTACCTTTTACGCTCTTGTATACTACGTCAGGCATATCCACACGCTGATTTGCCCGGTTCGTAGGGATCTGGAGAACCTCCAGGCCATATATTTTTTTAAATTCTTCTTCTTCTGTTTTAGCTGTACCCGTCATACCCGCCAATTTGCGATACATACGGAAATAGTTTTGGAAAGTAATCGTCGCCAGCGTCATGCTCTCGTTCTGTACAACGATGTTTTCCTTCGCTTCAATCGCCTGATGCAAACCATCGCTGTAGCGACGTCCGGCCATTAGACGGCCTGTGAACTCATCGACAATCAGAACTTCGCCGTCAGCTACGACATAATCCACATCCAGACGCATAATAGCGTTAGCCTTCAGGGCCTGCACGATGTGGTGATTGATTGTAACACTTTCCTGATCGTACAGGTTCTCCAGTCCGAAGAAATTCTCAGCCTTGGATACACCATTCTCGGTCAAAGCAACCGACTTCACCTTGATATCCAAGGTGTAATCTTCTTCAACATTCAGACTCTTCACAAAACGGTCAGCCGCAAAATACAGCTCCGTGGATTTCTGAGCTTGTCCAGAGATAATCAGCGGCGTACGAGCTTCATCGACGAGAATTGAATCCACTTCATCAATGATACAGAAATACAACGGACGTTGTACCATCTGTTCTTTGTAAAGCACCATGTTGTCACGCAGGTAGTCGAATCCAAACTCATTGTTCGTTCCGTATGTGATGTCACAAGCATATGCCGCTTGCTTTTCTCCATGACCCAGACCGGCCAAATTCAGCCCAACCGACATGCCCAGGAAGTTATAGATTTGTCCCATTTCTCCACTGTCACGTTGCGCCAAATAGTCATTGACCGTAACCACGTGCACGCCTTTACCCAACAGTGCATTCAAATAAACCGGCAGTGTTCCCACCAGTGTTTTACCTTCGCCAGTTTTCATTTCGGCAATTCTACCTTCATGCAGCGCAATACCACCAAGCATCTGAACGTCATAATGACGTTTGCCCAATACCCGCTTGGACGCCTCACGAACGGTTGCGAAAGCATCCGGCAAAATCTCTTCCGCCGTAGTTCCCTGCTCAATCCGGGCTTTAAACTCCGCCGTTTTCGCTTGCAGCTCCTCATCCGATAGCTTCTCGAAATCCGGCTCAAATTTATTGATCAGCTCAACCGTCTTCATTAAACGCTTGACGTCACGTTCGTTTGTATCTCCAAAAATTTTCTTTACAATTCCTAACATGGTTTACCCCTTTCACGCAAAACAATTAATAGAATCAATTTCACAATAAGAAAGGGTCCATGATGAAATTGATCCCGATATGTTTGACAGGCCCGGCTATACCAGCCCATCGTGCGATGTTCTTTGCATAAATTGTAACAGTTTGTAGGACATGCCGCAACACAAGCCGCTCCCTGATTTGCATCCGGTTAAAGATACCAAAACAATTGACGCATGAAATACATAATTAGTTACGTTTATTTGCATTAAAATTACATTTCATTTTCAGAAAAACATATAAAAGAGCCCTATCCCGCCAGGTTCGCAAGGATAAGGCTCGTCGTTATTTTCATTCTTCCCAATCTCCAATGAAGCATGCTTTCAATCGGGAACCCTCTATTCATTTTCAAACAAGATAAGTTCCTGTCTTACAGATTATTCCCGTTCGATCAGGCCGTATTTACCATCATTGCGCTTGTAAACCACGCTGACTTCTTCGTTATCAATATTGGCAAATACAAAGAAATTATGTCCAACCATGTTCATTTGAAGAATAGCCTCTTCCACATCCATCGGTTTCAATAAGAAACGCTTGGTGCGGACGACTTCCAGCTCATCCAATTCTGCATCTTCAGCAACAGCCACGCCACCTGCCGTATCTTCAACAAAAAGGGTTTTCAAGCTGCCTTCCTGACGAAATTTACGGTTCAGCTTAGTTTTATGCTTGCGAATCTGCCGCTCAAGCTTGTCTACCACGGCATCAATAGACGCATACATATCGTCGCTTTCGTCTTCGGCACGGAGTACAAGCCCCGGCAAAGGAATGGTTACTTCTACAGTGTGCAAATCTCTGGTTGTGCTTAACGTTACACTTCCGTCAGACGTCGGGGGTGCATCGAAATACTTCTCAAGTCTGCTGAATTTCTTATCAACGTATTCCTTCAAAGCGTCGGTAACCTCGATCTGTTGACCTCGTACTGTTAAGTTCATAGGGCACGCCTCCTTTGCTCCTCCAGTATAACACATATGTTAACGCCAAGTAAAAAAAGCACCCGACATTTCGGAGGTATTTTACAAAATTCTGTTTTTTTCGATAAAACGCTTCCTCCAACACCCTTTTTATGGAAATAATGTTTTAAAGAGGCATTCATACACATGTGAATAATAAGCACATATAAAAAAAAGTTGCTCTGCTGCATCGTGACATTTATGAATTCCCGGCTTTACGCTCAGCTACCTTAACGAAAAAGGACGGGTGGCCCTTTCACACTGAATCGGATACAGTTCTGCCGAAAAATTTCCTTTTTCTGTGAACGGGTCACTCGTGTAAAGGGCCCTTTTATATACCTAGAAAACATAAAAAAGCCCTGGAATACATTCCAGGGCAGTTGCTAGCGCGTTATCCATTGCTAACCATCTTACCAATTATGTAGGTCGGCTATGCCGGGGATGATTATAATTTGGTTACGTTAGCGGCTTGTGGTCCACGTGCGCCTTCGACAATGTCGAACTCCACGTCTTGTCCTTCTTCAAGTGTTTTGAAACCTTCTGTTTGAATTGCGGAAAAATGAACGAATACGTCGCCGCCATCAGCAGTTTCAATGAAACCATAACCTTTTTCTGCGTTAAACCATTTAACTTTACCTTGCATGCACTAACATTCCCTTCGTCATCAAATGAAGTGAAGCTCTCGCCCACATTTCCGACTATACCATCCAAAGTTATCCATTGTCAATTGGAATTGATAATGTTTTCATGTATAGTTATTCCATATAGCACGTCTGTTGATTAACCATA